>JAOTYS010000067.1 GCA_029861795.1 Gammaproteobacteria bacterium
CAGCGCACGCGTGCTGCCATACACGGTATAGCGTAGCGCCTCTTCGTCATCCGGCAATATTGGGAGACGGGAGTTCTGATAGATAAAGTCTACCGCATCATTGTGGGCGGTGTAGTCTGGACCGGCGCCAATGGGTAGCAGCTCTGAGGTGTTATAGAAATAGAAAAAAGATATTGAGAATACGACGACACTAAGCAAAAAGGTCTTAAGCCCAGCGTTCATTCGAGTATGCCTTGTGCAGACCGCGAGGTCATCGATTCTTATGTGATTTGGGGCTAAGCCGTATGACGCATCTATCGATGAGCTCAATGATGTTGTGGAATTCCACGACTCCAAGTTTCGATTGCAGTGGAAAAAATCTCCTCATAACCGGCGGCGCATCGATCGATATAATAGGACTCTACGAGTTTCAGGTTGTGTTTAGACATTTTTTGGCGTAAAGGCGCTGTATCGACGAGCGTGTTGCACCGATCGACGAAGGTGTCTAGATCGTTAAGAGCTACCACATAACCGGTAACATTGTTCTTCTGAAAGTCCGTGTGGCCACCAAAATCATAGCAGACAATAGGTAAACCTGAAGCCATAGCCTCAAGAAATACCAGTCCAAATCCTTCGTGTTGGCTAGTTGATACATAAATGTCACACATGCGAAGAATCTTATACTTCTCAGCTTCTTCTACTTGACCCATGAATAGCACTTTAGGCGTCACTCTAATCGCGGCCGCATGGCGTCGCAATTCTTGTTCCCGTGGCCCCGACCCAATGATGAGTAGTCTCGCATGCTCATCTTGGAGCTTGGACATTACGGTAATCAGTTGATCGACGGCCTTCCGTGAGACTAGTCTTCCGACAGTGATCAACAGTTTGTGGTGAGAATTTAGCCCGTAATGTTCCCTTGATCCGATGTTGGTTGCCGGACGTCGAATCCCCAGTGGAATGCACGTGCCCTCAATCTCCGGTGTGTAATAACGTTGAATGTTGCCGTGGGTGTCCTGTGAGTTTGGGATAACTGTATGGGCGCGACGCAGCAGTCTCCGTACTGCGAATCGCAGCACAAGGTGGCGATGGGGCGACAGAAATTTGCTGGGATCATACACATCTCCGCCGTGCACCGATAATACATGCGGCATACCCCAGGCGTGTGCTAGATTGTCTCCAACTGGTCCACTTGGTAGCACAAAGTGTGTATTAATAACGTCGAATGGTGTGCTCTTCCCCAACCGTCTTCCTATCCGAATGCCCTGGGGAATATACGAAAACATAGACACTAGGCTTGCCACCGCGCGCTGCTTGCGCAAATACACGGGGACTCGTATCACCCGGACTTCATTCTCCATTACTTCTGAGGGCGACCCCGGGCCGCGCGACGTCAACACGGTCACCTCATGGCGTGTGGCTAATTCCTCGGCGAGCGAAGCCATGACTACGCCACCACCTCCACCAAGCGGTGGATATTCGTAATTGCAAAATAGAATTCGCATCTTGACATTAACGGTGTCTAAGCGCCTCAGTCTGCTTGTTCCAAGTCCCAACGTTGGCCGTCGGGTTGATGAGACGGTGTGATCAGAGAGAAGAGTCTGCCCACAATGGCGCTATGTTTCCCGCGCGGCGTATGATGCGTATAGCGTTCGCATTTGGCAAGAGCATATTCATTGTGTGGATCATCTATCGGCCATCTCTGGTGTGGTATTGTTCAAACAAATCAGAGATGTTGTAGAACATTCGGGTGCCGTCAGCTACACTGTTGCATCAATAGCTATGACAGGTGAGTCCTACAAAGAAGTCGATACATCCATTGCTTATGTCGACTATTGATAGCGAGAAGCTGATCCGACATAAACTGTCGGCGGGTCGTGGTTCTCCGTTTCAGACCTATAAGAATCTCACCGTTGGCGACGTCGGGTTGGGTCGATTCGTTCTCTATGAATTGCTTACCATGTTATTCGGGCCGATGCCGGGCGGAATCGGTTTCTGGTTGCGCAAGAAGTGCTATCCGCCACTGTTCAGAAGTGTGGGTAGAGGTCTCATTATTGGCCGTAACGTCGTTATTCGACACCCTAGTAATATTGTAATCGGCGATAACGTAACCATTGACGACAATTCACTCATTGATGGACGCGGCGCCGGCGATACAGGGCTGGTGTTAGAAGACGAGGTGATTATCAACCGAAATTGCATGATCCAGGCTAAGGGTGGGCGAATTCGACTGGGCAGGCGTACCACGGTTGGTAGTAATTCGGTGATTGTGTCGACAGCGGGGGTGGAGTTGGGAGAGGCGGTGATGACAGCAGGGAACTGCTATGTGAGCGCAGGCGCGTACCGGGTGGACGGGCAGCCGGCCGCGATCATGGACCAGGATGCATATTCCGACGGTCCGATTTCCATAGGCGACGGCGCGTGGCTGGGTACAGGAGTGATTGTGCTGGACGGAGTGAGCGTGGGGAAAGGCGCGGTGATCGGTGCGAATGCGGTGGTGAATAAGGATATCCCAGATGCTGCGATTGCGGCGGGTGTGCCAGTTAGGGTTCTGCGAACGCGACGAAATGTGGCGTATTGACCTCGTTAGCACTACCGCGATCGACCAAGCCTGCCGTAGGTATTACCGATGTCCGCACTTGCTATAAAGACCCGAATCCTGTTTGCGCTAAAGCTGGCAGTGACTGTGCTGCTTTGCGTCGTTATTTTGTGGAATGCGGATTGGATTGCGCTAACCCAGACATTTCGCAAGGTCGATGTGCTTCTATTGCTAGTGGTATTTGTGTGCATGGTGCTTTGCGTCACCTTGAGTGCATACAAGTGGCAAAGTCTGCTGAAAATCCACGACGCTGAATTTGGCTTCAATAAACTCCATAAGTATTACTTCATCGCGATGTTCTTCAATAATTTTCTACCGACGAGCATAGGCGGTGACGGCTATCGGATATACAAAACGCTTGACAATGATCGGTCGAGAACCAGTGCGGTAGTTGCGGTCTTGATGGAACGTATATCAGGAATCCTATCTTTAATGTGTATTGGATACTTGGGTGGGATAGCAGGCTACTTGCTACATGGAAACCCTTTGTCGAAGTACGTGGTTTACATAGGGTCCGTTGGTTTGGCGCTTTCTATACCAATAGTATTTTTGCTACATCACGGTAAGTTACTGCAGCGTTTAAAGCACTGGAAACGATTTCCCGCGGCGCTTAGGAAGGTCACAGGTCTTCTTGGCGATTATTCACGAAAACCAATCCAGTCGTTTTGGATTGTGATAATTTCGTTTGTGTTTCATGCGTTCTCGTTGTTTTGGATGTTGACTTTGATACATGCAGTGGGCGGCTCGATGTCTGTTTTCGACCTGGCAGTGGTGAGTGCCTTACTGAGCGTGATCGCAATAGTTCCACTATCGATAAATGGCATAGGCTTGGTAGACGGTTCGTTTATCTACCTCGCCGGGCAATTTGGTCTTGGATATGAGATCGCACTAATGGTGATGTTGTTGCACCGGGCGTTACTTATTCCGATTAGCCTGGTGGGCGGCATATTCTACGCATTGACACGCAGAGATGCGCCGGACAAAGAGGTAGTACAAGTCGATGGTTTATCTTCCACCAAAGGGAGTTACTAATGTGCGGCATTAGTGGTTTGGTAAGCACGTCGGCAGTGACGCAGAACATCATTCAGAAAATGAATGATGCGATTGCGCATCGTGGTCCCGATGGAGAAGGCGTCGAGGTGATGGGTAATGTTGGCCTCGGTCATAGGAGGCTCTCGATCATCGACATCGAGGGTGGGTTCCAGCCAATGGCGAATGCCGACGGTAGTGTATGGATAACCTTCAATGGAGAGATATACAACTACCGTGAACTGCGGAGAAAGTTGGAGCCGGAGTATCGTTTCGCTACAAAAAGCGACACGGAAGTAGTTTTGCATCTCTATGAGAAAGAAGGCGTGCATTGCTTGAACAAATTGCGCGGGATGTTTGCGTTCGCCATCTACGACTGCCGCAACCGCAAGTTATTTCTCGCACGCGATCATCTGGGGCAGAAACCGTTGTATTACTTTGATATCGACGGTGACCTTGGTTTCGCGTCGGAGATCAAGGCATTGCTTGCCATCAAGCCCGCGCTTCGAGAACTCGACGAACAGGCTCTACACGAATACCTAACGCTGCGGATAATTACGCCTCCGCGCTCAATGTTTCGGCGCGTTAGGAAACTGCCCCCAGGCCATTATCTTGTGTACCAGAACGGACAGCGTCACATTGAGCGATATTGGGACCTGCGCTACCAACCTAAGATAAAGGAAGGTTTCAAAGAAGTATGCGAAGAGCTCGATCGGCAGATCTCGGAAGCGGTGCAATATAACTTGGTAAGTGACGTTCGTGTGGGTGCGTTTTTGAGCGGTGGCATGGACTCTAGCCTGATTGTAGCCATGATGAGTCACTACAGCGACGGACCTATAGCCACGTTCTCAGGTGAGGTTCCATACGAGAATTACAGCGAGTTACCCTATGCCCGTACCGTGGTAGACCGATATCGGTGTGATGGCCATGAAATTACGATTTCCCCTTCGTTAGTAAAGACTTTACCCGAGTTGGTTTGGCATTTAGATGAGCCATCCGACCCTTTATCGGTATGTATGTATTACATTGCCAAGCTCGCTCGCGCTCATGTAAAAGTTGTGCTGGGCGGGGACGGAGGGGACGAGTTGTTTGGTGGCTATGACCGCTATTTTGGGAACCGATATGTTTCATATTACGCACTGTTGCCTGCATTTCTGCGTAAGCGGCTATTCGAACACATGCTTAGATTGGTCCCTGAGGGTTTTTGGTATAGGAGTGCGAGCCATAAATTGAAGTGGATGCACCAGATGTCTTTCTTTGATGCTGGGCTTCGCTACGCCAAGAGTTTAGGTTATTTCTACTTCTCGGATCGCTATAGAGACGAGCTTTATGCACCCAAGCTCCAGCGGGCTGCGAGATTATTCGATCCAGAGGCTGCAATAGAGGCTTATTTCGATAGCACTAATGCCCAGGAGTTGATCGATAAAATGTTGTACGCTGATAGTATGACGCGCATGCCCGATCACCCGGTGATGATCTCGGATCGAATGACCATGGCCCATGGGCTCGAGGCAAGATCACCTTTCATGGATCACAAACTGACGGAGTTTTGTGCGCGTATTCCGCCGCAGTACAAGGTGAGACGTCACAGGTTGCGCTATATCCAGACCCAGATCGCTAAGCGCCATTTGCCTAGTGCCTTAATTACGAGAAAAAAGCAGGGATTCTCGTCTCCACTTACCTACTTGTTGGCAGACGAATTTAAGATTCTGTACAAAGCGTTCCTCAATCGATCCCGTTTGGTGGAGGATGGGTATTTTGAGCCAAAAGCGATCGAGAATATGCTCGCCGAGCACATTAACGGAAAGGCCGATCACGGCCAACGCTTATGGCAGTTGTGCAACTCCGAGGTATGGTATCGAATGTATATCGATGGCCAGGCCTCGGAAGATATTCGAGCTGTGCTGCAGCAATCGGAGTGCCGCCCTGGGCAGCGCAATGAACAGCCGAAAGCCAGACCAGCTCATGCTTTGAACTGACCAGTTCAAAGCTTGCCTTCAAACGCCGCTGTTAGAATAAGGTGTAGATAAACGGGGCGACTGCAGATCCTTGGGTAAGCACGATCAGCGCACCCAACAACAGCAACACGATGATGATGGGCGCGAGCCAGAACTTCTTGCGTTCCTTCATAAAATCCCAGAGATCTCTTAGGAATTCCATTAGAATGGTTTCTCCATTTGCGAAGGTGGTCTGTTACTGCTGGCAACTCTGTAAGTTGATTTTTCTGAGTCCATTCGCCGTGTCATCGGGTCGCGGCCACGCAGGCGGATTATCCATCCAGTTGGAAGTACTATCAAATAGAAGACAAATCCTAATATGATTCGACTCATGATAGCGTTCATGACTAGGCCGAATCGCATCCAGAGGCGGTAGAAGGGCCCCATGGTGGCTGGTGCGGCCAGTGCCCATGCACTGACGACACCACCAATAATCCAGGGCCACAACGGAAATCCCACACTCAGCACCAGGGGGAACACCACCCCGAACAACCCCGCCACGATGGCGCTGAAGGTCAGGCCAAATCGACGCAGTCCTTGGGAATCCAGCTCGGGAATTTCAGTCATAGTTTCAAGTGTCTCTCGATCTCGGAAGTCGGAGTCGCGTCCCTAATCCAGTTCAAACTCCTGTTTCCATGAGTCATCCTGTTCCCATTTCGGTTGGGCGCTCTTGCTTAGCAGGAAGTTTTCCACGACGAGATAATCCATTTCGGTTCTCATAAAACAGCGATAAGCGTCCTCAGGTGTGCACACAATGGGTTCGCCACGCACATTAAAAGAAGTATTGACGAGGACACAGCAGCCAGTCAAAGCATCAAACTGCGTAAGTAAATTATAAAACCTTATGTTTGTGTCGGCGTGTACAGTCTGGACTCTGGCCGAATAGTCGATGTGGGTAATAGCTGGGAGTTCAGAGCGCGGTACGTGCAGCTTGTCAATCCCGAATAGTGCTTCCTGTTCCGGCGTCTGCTTCTTTCTAAGCTTGGGTTGCACCGGCGCCACTAGCAACATGTATGGGCTGGCCCGATCCAGCTCAAAGTAATCCGACACCCGATCGGCCAACACGGCTGGAGCGAATGGTCGAAACGACTCCCGATATTTGATCTTGAGATTCATCACGGATTGCATTTTCGGACTGCGAGCATCGCCGATGATGGAACGGCCTCCCAATGCTCGGGGCCCGAACTCCATTCGTCCTTGAAACCAACCCACGACGTTCTCATCAGCCAGGATTTGAGCGAGCTTGGGCGTCAGATCTTGATCTTCAAGATGGGTATAGCGGGCCCCACAGGCATCTAACTGAGTACGAATTTCTGATTCATTGAAACTTGGCCCAAGATAGGAACCCTGCATACTGTCTTTACCGTTAACCGTACGTGGTCCGTTTTGCAATTGATGCCAACAGGCGAGTGCTGCGCCAATAGCGCCTCCAGCATCTCCGGCAGCCGGCTGGATCCAGATGTCCTCGTAGGGCCCTTCCCTTAGCAGACGGCCATTTGCTACACAATTCAACGCAACACCCCCGGCAAGACACAGGTATGGGATGTCGAGTTCACGATGCACCGTTGTCCCTAGTCGCAATACTACTTCTTCAGTTACCTTCTGAATTGAAGCCGCAATATCCATTTCACGTTGGGTGACGTCACTCTCAGGCGTTCTGGGGGGGGCGCCAAACAGGTTGTCAAAACGCTGATTGGTCATGGTCAGGCCAGTTGCGTAATTGAAGTAGTCCATGTTCAAGCGAAAGGTTCCGTCCTGCTTGAGGTCCAGTAGGTTGTCTAGAATGAGATCGGTATATTTCGCCTGGCCATATGGGGCTAGCCCCATCAGCTTGTATTCGCCCGAGTTGACTTTGAATCCCGTGTAGTAAGTGAACGCGGAGTACAACAAGCCTAAGGAATGGGGAAAGTCAATTTCCCACTGTGCCTCAAGGTTGTTACCTTCGCCGCGCCACACAGAAGTGGTTGCCCACTCTCCTACACCATCCATGCACAGTATCGCGGCGCGCTCGAATGGACTGGGAAAGAACGCGGACGCGGCATGGGACTGGTGGTGTTCGGCGAATAACAGTGGCGAGAGTTGCGCAACCTTGATGTTCCCAAGCTTGGAAAGTTCCTTTCTTAGCACAGTCTTAAGGAACAGCTTCTCCCGCAGCCAAACTGGCATTGCAGCGAGGAACGATCGAAAACCTTTAGGGGCGTATGCCACATAGGTTTCCAATAAACGTTCAAACTTGATCAGTGGCTTGTCATAAAAGATGATCTGATCTACTTTGGATAATGTGACCCCTGCTTCCGTTAGACAGTATTCAATCGCCTTTTCGGGAAAGTTCGAGTCATGTTTTTTGCGTGTAAAACGCTCTTCCTGAGCGGCCGCGATAATGCGTCCATCGCGCACCAAGGCGGCTGCACTATCGTGGTAATATGCCGAGATTCCAAGAATATCCATAGTTACTCTGACTGCCGCTTATCAATTACCTGTTGTCCTCAAAAGTAGTATGGTGTTGAGTTGCTGTCAACGGAATACGGAAGCTGTGCGGTTAGACTCGGGGGACTTCACCGATGTGGCTGCGCAATGCTCTCCGGTCGTGAGTTTGAGTGCACTAGTAGCATCGGATCTACTTCTGTCTCATTGAGAACCACAGACCAAAGTATGTGTGCATTATCGTTTTTCCCACCTACACTAATCGTCCCAATTCTTTCCCCTTTTGAAACTTTTTGACCTGACTTCAGGTTGATCTGAGTCAAGTGAATCAGCACGCTGAATAACCCCTGACCATGGTTGATCAACACCGTGAGTCTCCCGTCGGGGTTTCTTTGAATCAAATCGATGACACCATCTCCGGTGGCGACTAGCGGAGTTCCTTTAACGGCAGTAAATTCTACAGCCGTGAACGGATCAACCATTGCTTCACCAGTAAGGCTGTGCACACCAAAGGATCTAACGATAGAGCCTTGAACCGGAGGCTGTAGCGCCGTTGTCACCACGTCACGTTCCTGCCATACGCGAAGTGCTGCCCTGAGCTCTTTAGCCTGGCGGGCAAAGATATCCAATTCATCGTCAGTCCACTGGGCGGATTGCCGCCCTGTGGGCGCAAACTGTTCGATCGGATACTGTGCGGGCGAAACGCGAAAGCTTCTGGTAAGCGTTTCATCCGGACCAGGTTTAACCGTGATCACATAGTCCCCGGGTATCAAGCCTAGCGGCAGTCCCACCACCGCGTACCAGGAACTCTCATAGACGACTAACACGGGCTGATTGCCGAATGTAGCTTTAGGCCTGTCGTTGTAGTAAGGAGCGACGTAGACTACCACTATACCTCCTGGCGCCGGCCGCGATTCAGGTAGTTGGCTAGCGTGAGCAATGGCTGGGCAAAGCCACAAAAAGATTAGCAGGGCTCTCAATGGTCTTGCACTCGAGAAACCCGGACATTCGATGCAGTTTGAACTAAATGGTTTTGCACTATTGACCCGCCGAAACTCAATCGTCTTGCACTTTTTCGACTCGACATTCAATACGGCCTGCACTTAATCGTGCTTCCACTTTGTCGCCCGGTGACACTGAAGAGGCCCTACGAATGAGGCGTCGTTGCGGCAGGCTATAGACCACGGCGTAACCACGCTCCAAGGTAGCGAGTGGACTCACGTTGTGCAGTCGGGAGGTAAGATTTCGTAGCTCATTTCGGAACAGAGATTTATTGGCCTTGATTCCCATGTGAAGCCGTTTGTTCAGGGCCTGCACGGTGATCTGGCTGCGTCCCAGTCGTTCATTGGGTGAGTTGCGTAATAGCCGCCCTTTGAATGCGACTACAGCGTGTGCGATTTCCCAGATTCGGTTTTTCATGACCAGGTCCATATGTCTCTCTATGCTGGTCAGTCGTTGTTGCATCTTGGAGAGTCGCTCCCGCGGGTGTGTCATCCGAGCTACTACGTTATCTAGTCTCTGAGCATAAACATCGAGGCGATCATCCATGGTACGTAGTAGAGTTGTTCGGGTGTCGGCTAAACGGTTTAGCACTTCCTGCATGTCGGGACTCAAGAGCTCTGCCGCGGCAGTAGGCGTAGCGGCTCGCCAATCGGCCACAAGATCGGCAATAGTTAAATCGATCTCGTGACCGATGCCGGTCACAATGGGTATGGTGCAATCGAAGATGGCGCGTGCCACCATCTCATCATTGAATGCCCAAAGATCTTCCAGCGAACCGCCTCCGCGGGCGAGGATCAATGCATCACAATCCCTTCTGAGGTTCGCGAGTCGCAGTGCTGCAGCGATCTCCGGCACCGCTTCAGTTCCCTGTACAGGGACCGGATAAACCAGCACCGGTATTGCCGGAAAGCGTCGTTTGAGTGTAGTGATGATGTCGCGAATTGCGGCGCCGCTTGGTGAGGTTATCACGCCGATGCGCTGTGGCCAGGTGGGAAACTCCAATTTATGTGCGGTGTCAAAAAGCCCCTCACGTAACAATGCTCGCTTGAGGGCTTCAAATTTTCGTTGTAGTGCTCCTTCCCCGGCATCTTCCAGAAATTGCACGATCAGCTGATAGTCACCGCGTTCCTCGTATAGACTTACTCGGCCCCTCAACAACACTTGTCGGCCGTCGCGGGGCTCGCAGTGGAGGTGGTTATGGCGATTGCGGAACATGGCACAACGTATTTGAGCGTCGTTGTCTTTCAAGGAGAAGTAGAGATGCCCCGAAGCTGGGCGCGCCACGTTCGATAGCTCCCCCTCCACCCAGATTTCAGTGAAGCTTGTCTCCAGCAGATTCCTCGCCTCATGATTTAGCCTGGAGACCGTATAGACGTCTCTGGCGAGAGGCTCGATTGGGATAGATTCCTGAATCATGGGACGTGCCGTCAGAGCGCTGTCACAGGGGTGCGGTCGGCTAGATTAGCGGTACACTGGGGCTGCGTTGAGCTGCTGTTGAGCCTGTCGTCTGCCAGCGCGAGCGGCCCAGATAATTCGTTTCGCGATTCGCAACGACTCATCTATGTCTTCACGCTTGAGCCTTCTGGCGTAGCTCAACAGCACTTCGAGATCTTGCGGACTGTCCCCAGCGGCGTGGTCCCTAATGCGCCACAGATGGCCGGTCAATGCGGTCGCATTGATCTCTTTCTCGGCGTGTTCCAGGGCGCGGCGTGTTTCAGCGTGCTGGGCAAGCGTGGCACAACCACTGGTTGTGGCCATGACAATCAGGGCAGCGAACGCCATTGGGGTAGCTGCGTCCGTGACGGATATAAGCCCCATGATTGCTATTGTAGGCGACTTCTCTGCTCTACAGAACGCCGGCGAGCGAGTTTATTGCGCGATAGTGCGCGAAGATCTTGTAGCGCGATATGTGCGCCGGATCTTGTTGCGCGAAACCTGCGCACAGTTTTTGTTCTACAAAAACATACCTGCAGTCTGTTTACCGCCTCTGTCGCAGTCCGTATAATCTCGCAATGCAGGACCTCAATGAAGCACTCACTTTCGATGACGTGCTGCTTGTGCCCGCCTACTCTTGCGTCCTGCCTCGCGATGTCGAGCTCTGCACCCAACTGACACGGCGTCTTCGCACCAACATCCCGTTGCTTTCCGCGGCTATGGATACGGTGACCGAGGCCGGTACCGCCATTTGCCTGGCTCAGGAAGGTGGATTTGGGGTGATCCATCGCAACATGAGCCCACTGCAACAAGCCGAGGAGGTTCGCCAAGTTAAGAAATTCGAAAGTGGGGTTATCAACGACCCCATCACGGTAGGCGCAGACACGACCATAGAAGAGGTCTTGCGGCTCACCCGCAACCATCAAATTTCTGGGGTGCCGGTGATTGATGGCGATCGGCTGGCCGGAATCGTGACCAGCCGGGACCTACGGTTTGAGACCCGTTTTGACGCGCCGGTCAGCCGCGTGATGACGCCTAAGGAAAAACTGGTTACGGTGCGGGAAGGCGCCACCAGGGACGAGGTCAAGCGCTTATTGCACGAGCACCGTATTGAGAAGGTGCTGGTGGTGGACGCTGATTTCAATCTTCGAGGGTTGATGACGGTTAAGGACATTCAGAAGTCCACTGAGCACCCTAATGCTTGCAAAGACGACCAAGGTCGCCTGTTGTCGGGAGCAGCCGTGGGAGTGGGCCAAGATACCGATGAGCGCGTGGCGATGCTGGTGGAGGCGGGCGTTGACGCCATCGTGGTAGATACGGCTCATGGCCATACCAAGGATGTAATTGATCGGGTAAAGGCGATTCGTGGGGAGCACCCACAGGTTCAAGTGATCGCCGGAAATATCGCCACCGCGGAGGCGGCACGGGATTTAGTCAAAGCCGATGTGGATGCAGTGAAAGTCGGCATTGGACCTGGATCTATTTGCACCACAAGAATGGTAGCTGGCGTGGGTGTGCCTCAGATCACCGCTATTGTGGACGTAGCCGGGGCCATCGACGGCAGCGGGATACCTATCATCGCCGATGGGGGCGTGCGTTATTCCGGCGACATTGCCAAGGCAATCGCTGCCGGGGCGCATACGGTGATGATAGGAGGGCTGCTCGCTGGAACCGACGAGGCGCCGGGGGAGATCGAGTTGTATCAAGGCCGGTCTTATAAGACGTATCGTGGCATGGGCTCGCTTGGGGCCATGCAAGAAGGTTCCCGGGACAGGTATTTTCAGGAAGGAGAAAACAATCCCAATAAGTTGGTGCCGGAGGGCATAGAGGGGCGGGTGCCATACAAGGGCCCGATGGTCAACATCATACATCAACTGATGGGGGGGCTACGGGCGAGCATGGGGTATACCGGAAGTACAACCATTGAGGAGCTGCGTAGCCATTGTCGGTTCGTACGGATCACTAATGCCGGTATACGAGAAAGTCATGTGCACGACGTAACAATCGTCAAAGAGGCGCCGAACTATCAGCGCGACGCATGACAGATCGGTGGTCGCAAGCCGTCAACTGCTCGCGTCCAATGTAATTAGAAAACTTAAGCCTGCCGTCTTGCGGTCGTAAGTCCACACCATGGTCGCCCCTGATCCTCATTCTGAGCGGATTCTGATTCTAGATTTTGGCGCCCAGTACACCCAGCTCATTGCCCGCGCGGTTCGAGAGGCAGGGGTGTATTGTGAGATCCATGCCTTTTCTATCGGCGCTGACGCGATCCGCCGGTATGCCCCCAAGGGAATCATTTTGTCGGGCGGACCAGAAACCGTCACTGCGACCAATACGACTAGACCAGACCCCGAGATTTACCGGCTGGGCGTGCCAGTTCTAGGCATTTGCTACGGCATGCAAACTATGGCGGCAGATTTAGGAGGAGAAGTGGAGAGCGCCCGCGAGCGTGAGTTTGGCTATGCCCAGGTACGTTTGGTGGATGAAGCTTTGCTATTCAACCAGACCTGTGACCACTTGAGCGCCACGGGAGCGCACTTGCTTGACGTGTGGATGAGTCACGGTGACCGTGTGATCGGTCTTCCGCCGGGATTTAAGGTGGTTGCAACCACAGACAGCTCTCCCATTGCGGCGATGGCTGACGAATCCCGCCGATTCTATGGAATCCAGTTTCACCCTGAAGTATCCCATACCAGATCCGGCAAGCTGATCCTGCAGCGATTTGCACATGATGTGTGCGGCTGTGGCTCAAACTGGACCCCTGGAAACATCATTGAAGATCAGATTGCGTCAGTGCGTCGCGATGTGGGTGGAGACGGGGTTATTCTCGGGCTGTCCGGGGGGGTGGACTCGAGTGTAGTAGCAGCCTTGCTGCAGCGAGCCATCGGCGGTCAGCTAACCTGCATATTCGTTGACAATGGATTGCTGCGGCTACAAGAGTCTGAGCAAGTCATGTCTAGCTTCAAGCACCATGTGGGGGTGAAACTAGTCAAGGTGGATGCAGCGGACCGTTTTCTGTCGGCCCTGGCTGGGGTGGCAGATCCTGAGGAGAAACGCAAGGTGATAGGACGAGTGTTCATCGAGGTGTTCGAGCGGGAGGCCGGCAATGTTACCGGGGCCAAGTGGTTAGCCCAGGGGACCATCTACCCGGATGTGATCGAATCTGCGCGTGACAAGGCCGGTGTGGGGCAAGTCATCAAGTCCCACCACAATGTGGGGGGGCTGCCCGACGTGGTCAATCTGAGGCTATTGGAGCCGTTACGCGAGCTATTCAAAGACGAGGTGAGAAAAATTGGGATCGAACTCGGGTTGCCTCACAAGATGGTGTATCGTCATCCGTTCCCCGGACCCGGCTTGGCAGTGCGGGTACTCGGTGAGGTGCGCAAAGGGTATCTCGATGTGTTGCGCCAGGCTGATGCGATTTATATAGAAGAGTTAGAGCGGCACCAACTCTATGACCAGGTCAGCCAAGCGTTTGCGGTGTTTCTGCCGGTGCGGTCGGTGGGGGTAGTCGGGGATAACCGCGCCTACGAGCATGTGATCGCATTACGGGCGGTAGAGACGGTTGATTTTATGACTGCCGATTGGGCGCAACTACCCCACGATGTGCTCGCCACCGTCTCCAGTCGAATAATTAATGAAGTTCGTGGCGTCAGCCGAGTGACCTACGATATCTCCAGCAAGCCGCCTGCCACGATCGAGTGGGAGTAGCTCGGATGGGCGAGCTGGGTGCGGCAGCGGATCGACAACTCGACCTAATGTGGATGAATCGTGCGCTTGGGTTGGCTCGTCGGGCGCAGGACCATGGGGAGGTACCAGTCGGCGCGGTAGTTGTAGCCGGCGGCAAGGTAGTGGGTGAGGGTTTTAACAACACCATTTCGGCTTCGGACCCCACTGCGCATGCAGAGATTGTGGCGCTGCGATGTGCTGCCGCGGTAAGGCGCAACTACCGCTTGCCCGGTACCACCATATATGTCACGTTGGAACCCTGCGCTATGTGCGCCGGCGCGATCGTGCAGGCCCGGGTCGGTCGGGTCGTATTCGGCGCCTACGACGATAGGGCGGGGGCGGCAGGCAGCGTTATGGACGTGCTCAACTGTGCCGCGCTAAATCATCGTTGTGCGGTCAAGGGGGGGGTGCTATTGGAATCGAGTGCACGTTTGCTGAAGGAGTTCTTTCACGCTCGACGCGCTCGCTGAGGTAGACTAACGACCAACCACAGGCGGGTTGTCCGTTTTGTGACTAGTTTATGCGCGCTTGCGGTATCCGCATCGAGAGCGCAGTTCTGGGAGAGCCTAATA
>JAOTYS010000452.1 GCA_029861795.1 Gammaproteobacteria bacterium
TGAAAAGCTCCGCGTTTCCCGAAGAGTGCCAAGCGTTTTTTCGTGAATTGTCAATCTGTTAGAGCGTGATCTGCACGTCAGCCAAATTGCTTTGCGTGGATTTTGCGTGAGTCACGCGGACAAAATGAAATTCCCTGGTCGGCCTTGGTGACTTGCCTTACCGCAACACCTCTTGTACTTCTTGCCGCTGCCACAAGGGCAGGGCTCGTTGCGACCGATTTTTTTGCTCACCGCTGGCTCGCCGCCACCCGCGTCAAATTCCAGGATGGCCTCGAGAATTGACCGTCCAATATGCGCATAGGAAGCAAGTGCGTCAGGAAACATCTTTCGCATCGTCCTTGCGAAGTCTTCAAAAGACTCGTTGCCCCTCTTGTGCTTGCGAGGCTTCATTTCCGCGAAGTAGGCTTCTGCCAGCTGTCTCGACCCGAAGAAAGACAAGACCATGAGAGTCGCGCCGCACTCTTCGTCGAGTTCCCCGAACAGGTTTTCCTTCCATACTTCTGCCAACCAGTCATGTCCTGCTGCGAACCCGCGGGACCATTGAGAGATCGAGGCATCTTCTTTGAAGTTTTTCGATACATTCTCATCAAATACACACCCGGCCGGGAGTGAATTGCTTCGCTCGCGAACGCCTGTATTGATTTCGTTGTAAAGCGTCATGATCAGCCCAAGGGTTTCCTGTGCCTCGTTCTGATCGGCGAAGTTCAGATCTTCATCGTTACCGATCATCGGCATCCACTCGGACGGAGCGATTGTCTCGGGCGAACAAGCAATCGCGAACACGAAGCCTTGGAGCTCGTGAAACTGTAATGTTCCATCCGGTCTTCCCGCATCGTCCAGAAACTCCCCCAGCAACTGCATGTCTGCTTTTTTCATCGTCCTCGGCCCCTGAAATCAAGCTTGATATGCGACGTATGTCGAATGCTATGTTTGAGCATTATCAACCCGTCACCGTCGCAATGAAACTTCACATCCTGAGTGACTTACACACGGAGTTTTCCGACTTCGACCCACCCGAGACCGACGCGGACGTGGTTGTCCTTGCCGGTGATATCGGTGTCGGCACGGGCGGCATCGAATGGGCGGCCCGACAGGTCCAGGTAACTCCGGTTGTCTACGTTCCTGGAAATCACGAGTACTACGGCCAGGACATCGGCAATACGGACCAGCTTTTTGCCGCCGCAACGGCCGACATCCACGTGCTGAGCAACAATGTGCTTGAACTCGACGGCATTCGCTTCCTGGGCAGTACGCTGTGGACCGACTTCCAGCTCTATGGTCAAGGAGAGGCCTGGTTTTCCCGCAATAGCGCGAAAAGACTGATTGAAGACTTCACCTCAATCAGGAATGGTGCGCGGCTATTCACGCCAGAAGACTCGGTCGAGATTCACGAAGCGAGCAAGGCGTGGCTTGTGGGTGAACTTCAGACAGAGTTCGATGGGCCGACGGTTGTCGTGACGCATCACTTGCCTGCATCGCCATCGATCGCCGCCCAGTACAAGAATGACCCGTTGAACCCAGCCTTCGCCAGCAGGCTGGAAGGCATCATCGAAAAGTATCAGCCTGAGCTGTGGATCCACGGCCACACGCATGTGCCTTGTGACTACGAGATCTTCGGCACGCGAGTCGTGTGCAATCCGCGCGGGTATCCGTCCGAATCGTCTGCAAGAGGGTTTTCGCCCGAGCTGGTTGTGGAAGTATGAGGCAACACGTTGACATACCCAATTTGGGTACTATACTACCCAAATTGGGTACTTTTATGGCGACCACTTCCTCATCCTCACTTGCCGACGCCTTGTTTACGTCGACTCAGCAAAAGGTCCTAGGGCTACTCTTCGGACAGCCTGATCGGAGTTTTTTTGTCACCCAGATCATGGAACTCGCAAAGTCGGGTCGAGGGGCGGTGCAAAGGGAGTTGCAGCGCCTCGAAGGAGCGGGCCTCGTGTCCGTTCAGATGCATGGCAACCAGAAACACTACCAGGCAAATCGCGGGTCGCCGTTGTTTGATGAGATTTGTGGCATCGTGCGAAAAACAGTGGGTCTGGAAGAGCCGCTGAGGGCAGCAGTAGATTCATTACCCGGGACGATACACCTTGCATTGATCTATGGTTCCGTCGCAAAAAGAACAGATACATCGGCAAGCGATGTCGATCTCCTTGTCGTGGCTGACGAGCTGACGCTTGAAGAGGTCTATGCGGCACTGTCTACTGCAGAACAGGTGTTAGATCGGAAGGTCAATCCGGCCTTGTATACGAGCGAAGAATTCAATCGACGTCGCGCTCGCAGCAATGCGTTTCTGAACCGCGTGTTGGATGGGCCGGTGATCATCCTGTCGGGATCGATCAATGACGAATGAAAAGCTCGACAATTTGGTCAGGATTGGGCAACTCAAAGCCGAGCCGGCAACGGAAGAGGAGATCGCGGGTTTGCTGCGGTCTGGCACCGTCAGGCTTGCAGATGCAAAGAACGAAAGCCTGAGTCAGGAGTCCCGATTCGATCTCGCCTACAATGCCGCACACGCATTATCGCTTGCTGCTCTAAGACATGCTGGCTACAGGTCTGAGAATCGCTACTTGGTATTCCAATGTACCCAACACACGCTAGATCTCGCGGCTGAACAATGGCGAGTGCTCGACCAGGCCCATCGGAAACGCAACCTGGCGGAGTACGAAGGGGACATTGATGTTGATGATCAGCTTCTCGACGCGTTGATCAGAGTTGCCGATTTGATTGCCGACAAGCTGCAGAAATAGACAAGAATCCTTGCGTGAATTTTGCGTGGAACAGTTGTGAATTGTGCTGAAAAGTGCTGAATTGAGGGCAACGGGCGCCCCGGTAACTTACTGAAAAATATGGCCAAGGATTCTCTAGTAACGAACTGAAAATCCGCGTGGCGGTGGTTCGATTCCGCCCCTGGCCACCAAAGTCCCTTTATTTCAGTACGATACGGCCGTCGTTCAAGCGGCAGTTCGCGGCCCTGCGACTGCCGAGCGACTATTCCTGCAACAATTTCTACATCACCACTAGCGGCATCAATTCGGATGCGAACCTTCGGTTCGCATTGGACGTCCCGGGTGCTGCCCGGATCATGTTCACGATCGACTACCCCTTCGAACCCTCGGAGGAGTCCGTCGCATTACTGCGTCGGTGTCGCCTCTCAAACGATGTGGCTTTCTCAGGATTCTCGAATCCCTTGAGTACGACTACAATCATATCGGGTACCAGTCGTGATAGGCTGCTTCGGGTTGACGGGCAACGCGCGACGTTGCAGTCTGATGTCAGGCTATAATTTCGGTCATTTGTCAACAGAGGGTTTGGAGTTGGGCAGTATTGTCATTAAACTTGTAGCGCTTTGTGCGCTGATTTGCCTCACGGCCTGCGACCGGGATGACCGCAGGCAAGGCGACATCCACCTTCCGAGCGGCGATGCGGCCAAGGGCCAGACGCATTTCGTGTCCCTCGGCTGCGTAGGCTGCCATAGCGTTATTGGCGCGGAGCTGCCCGAACCTGTCGAGGCGGGTCCCGTACGGGTTCTGCTCGGCAGCCGTGCTAACCCAAGAATGTCGTATGGTCAACTCGTCACGTCAATCGTCAATCCTTCGCATAGGTTGTCGCCACGCTATCGCAGGGACGAGGTCTCTAGGGAGGGGGAATCCCTTATGACCTCCTATAACGACGTGTTAACGGTGACGCAGCTGACAGATCTTGTCGCGTTCCTGCAGGCACATTACAGGAAGTCCGATCGTCCCGGTTACAAGTACCCCGATTATACCGACCTGTCTGACGACGATTCCGAGAGTGCGGATCCACAATAGCGTCACAATTGGATTGCAGGAATCGGCTACAACGCTTAGCTCAAGAGTGGCCGCTTTGGGTTGTGGTTTCAACCGGTCGACGCAACACATTGGTTAAATCGTTCAGCTGGTGTTCGATAGTCTAGCGTTTTTCTCGGTCGCTCGTTGAGTTGACAATC
>JAOTYS010000068.1 GCA_029861795.1 Gammaproteobacteria bacterium
CATGGGAATTCCGGCTACGAGGCCGCGAGACTACCATTCTATTCTCATCAAAGAGGGACTTTCGTATGTGCCGGACATGGTGATTTTTAACGTGTTTATCGGTAATGATTTCTTAATACCGGGACAGCAAAAATCATACACCTGGCACTTTGCAAAGTATCTGCTGAATATATTGCCCCAGTATCAAGGCGCCGTTGTCCATAAGCAGGCTACCTATAAAGATAACTCACCTGCGTTATCTGCGAGGCACTTCCTCGAAATTCAGTTGCAAAGAAGTCAAATTTTCTCAATAAGCGAAGACGAACTTGCTAATAACATGGGCGAGGCGATCGACTACATCCGTCAAGCGGCGGACGTATGCCGAACCCATGAAATACAGTTCTTGGTCGTTTTGATTCCGGATCAAATTCAAGTAGATAAGACGCTTCAAACCGAGGTGATTGCAGCGAGCAACAAACAGGCCGAAGACTACAATTTCTTTGCGCCTAATAAACTAGCAATCGCTCAACTGCGGGCAGCGGGAGTTGACGTGATCGATTTGTATCCAGCGTTTACAAACCATGCCGGTGAGCAAGAATTATACAAACCAAGAGATACGCACTGGAATATCGCGGGCAACAAATTGGCAGCGGAGGTGCTCTACGAATACCTCACACGACAATACTTCAAACAGAACCATGAGCGTTCGACGATTTAGAACAAATTTCACTACGCTGATTTGCACCTACTGGGGTGATAGTGGTTATTTTGTCGCTGAGGAGGCTATAAAGACGACAGCGTACGAGGACTTTGTCGCCGAAAAAGTCTCAGAAGATCGTTCCATCTTCGGTCTTTATCCCGCTACAGAGGAGTCGCGGACGGAATTTCAAACCTACCGAAATCGCAGCCAAGGTTAAGCCTACCATTTGTTTACGCATGCGCATTTAAGCTGAGACCAGCCATGAACTCCAGCATTGGTTTGTGTGGAGCCTACGAGCAGGCCTGTGCGCAGCCATCGTATACTTGCGGTGAAATCACTCAGGCGCCAGCGACCGAGCTGTTGCTGAAACTGGGACGGGTCCATATAACCCATCAAGGCTCAGCGAATCCATTATCTAATCAGCGGCGTTAGCTCTTATTATCCAGAAGTTGGCTCGGATGCGGCGGGGGTCAAGCATTCTAGTGCCGTCGGTTATTTTCGAATCCGCGATCTCGATAGAAATAAGCTCGTAAACAGGCGAACGGATCATCCGTTGTCGAGCATGTAATAAGCGAGATCGCGTATCGATTCATGAGATTCATTAACCGGTTACGTCGGGCGTGAAAGAACGAACGATTGCGGTAGCGGCATCGATTCCGAAGAACACGTTCCAGCGCATCATATAAAAATACGGCGACCACCTTATTATGTCGCGACAATCGCATGAGTTGACGCTCTGCCACTACGGTCGTGACTCGAAAATCACTAAGGATGAAAACAAGGCTGCCGGACTTGGCTGTGTCGTTTAATCGGAGTAGAGCATCATCGAACGCGCGAGCACCTGCGGCTCGATCTATCTCGGTATCATATTGATCCACGTTTTGTTGCGCAGCGATTAGCATGTTGATCAATCTAATCACAGAAATAGTCCCTTGTGATGGCCTGACGTGCTGATGGCCGTGCCGGCTAAAAATCTCGCCACCCACCCGACTGCCCTGATCACACGCGACCCACCCCAGAAGACTCGCCATACGGGCTGCCAGTACGAACTTCGACGGCTCTTGGGTAGCTATATTCATCGGCACCCGACCGTCAATCAAAACAAAAACTGATCGTTCGTGGTCCTCGCTGAGCACATTGGTAAGAACCTGCCCCGTTCGAACCCGCTGATCTGTGCAGGGCTGTTCAGGACCCATTTGATATGTTCGACCCTCTCGAAACTCCATGCTGCGACCCTTGAAACTGGAAACACCAGGTCCTCCTCGGAGGTCTTGAACCGCAGAACATTTGCGCCAAATCCGCGAGACATATCGTCTCATCTCGATCAATTCCCGCTGGGTGATCGAACTAGCAGCCGTTTCTCCTTTGGGCGAGAAATCATTCGCATCACCATTTTTCCGTTTGCGAGAGGTATTACCTGCCATCGGCTATGTCTGCTCAGAAGATTTCAGGTCCAACAGGATCGACACCTACCGCTCGCCCGGCGAGCAAATCGCACAGGCCTGTTGCGGGATAGCTGCCAGCAAGTTGTGGTCCGACATGCTTACTGCACCTGCTTAGATGAACTTCGTTCGGCACAACAGAATAAGACACCCTTCCTTACCGGAGTGTTGCTGTCGCATTAATAATTAGTTAGTTTGAGCTGAGTGCCACCTTTTCGCCCGTGCGAGCAGCGAGGAAAGAACAGAACGAGAACCCAAGCAAGCGAACAGTGCAATCTTTAAGAATTAGTATTATTGGCGCCGCAGTGGCAGTCGGTCTCCTGTGGGGGGCACCGAAAACTTCGGCTGCAGGCGACGCGATGCTCTGGAGCTCGCTACGTTCGGAGGGTCACGTTGCGCTCCTGCGCCATGCCATCGCTCCCGGCACAGGCGATCCGCCAAATTTCGCGCTTGGCGAGTGCAGCACACAACGGAACCTCTCCGATGGGGGACGCGATCAGGCAGCGCGCATCGGCGAACGTCTTCGCGCAAACGGTATAGTCACAGCTCGCGTATTCTCGAGCCAATGGTGCCGCTGCTTTGAAACGGCACGTCTCCTCGGGCTAGGCCCCGTCGAGGAGCTACCCATTCTCAACTCCTTTTTCCAGCGCTATGAACGCCGAGATGGACAAACCCAAGCGCTCGAACAGTGGCTCGCCGACCAAGAGCTCGACCGACTACTCGTCCTGGTCACCCATCGCGTCAATATTACGGCTTTGACAGGCGTGTATCCCTCCTCGGGCGAGCTGGTCATCGTTCGCCGCTCAGAAGACTCTAAGATATCTGTCGTCGGTACCATCGAAACTGATTGAATCGCAAATACTCCGACCTCAAAGAAACCGGGCGAGCAGTTCCGCGCACAGCCGTGACCGAAATCGCGTCCCTTCTTGATTAGCCGTGGCGCTTAAGTCCGCGAAAATCGTCAGTCGACGTATCGCCACCAGTGCCTGTATGCCAATAGGGTCCGGCCTCACCGTGTACCCATGGCCCGCCGCATCCGGCTGTCGTACCATCGCTGAACTAAAAAGCCTTCGCTCAATTATCAATGATCTTTGATGGCGTTCGCCAATCCAGTCGTCCGGTATGATTTCTCCTTCACGCTCACATCCTGGCTGAAAGGCGAGAACAAATTCCAAACAGAGAGTTCGAGTCGTATTACAAAACTATCACTACGCATTGGATTTTACGTATCATGCGCTATCGGCGGTTGTAGACCACTATCGTTAAGCAGCTGACGAATATCGACAACGAGTTATGCACAGACTAGATTGGCACTACGTCGAACGAATTGATCCGCCCAGCACAGATGCGGCCTTCGCCGCTCTCGATCACTTTGCCGAACAGAGCAGTTGGTCGCGGTTACGCTTTAAAAGCGGCGATAGCTTTGCAATTGCGTTGAAGCTTAACGAGCTTGGGGCAGAGCCAGGCGCTGCCCCAAGTGAAAGTTGGGTGCTGATCATATCGAGGGCGTTATCCCCCGAAGACCTGAAGCAGTTGCAAGGCGTGGCAGTAGCCGCCCTGCCCGCAGGACAGCCTCTGTCCCATACCGCCCGGGTACGCGCAGGGGAAGAGACTGCGCAGCCTGACGAACTACTTGTCCCCAAAGCCCGCGTGTGTCTGACGATTACGCCTCTATCTGCGGGACCACCGAAACTCGGTGCCGAGACGGAACTGAGAAAGCTGCCCGAAGGGCCGATCGGCGACCGCGAGTCATGGTTTCGCGGCCGCACGGGAAGAAAGGGCGACAAATAGGTCGTCACTCATCTCACTTGCACACGCCAAGCGCTGCGCCCATATGTCGCCGCGGTCAAGGTATCGTCATTGTCGTGATAGATTATGTCGATAACGCTGACGTTGGGAAGATTTCCGGTGATGTTTTCCCAGTTTTCACCGAAATCTATGGACCTAAACACACCGATGTCGTTGGCGACATAAACTTCATCGGGATGCTGCGCGGGAATGGAGATCGCATTGTGCGGCACGTTCGGCAAAACACCCTGGTCAACATCTTCCCAAGTCAGACAACCATCGTCAGAGCGGTAAACGTGGGGCGCGCCGAAATTCGCAACGGTAGCGATGACGCGATCGGCATTATCGGGGCGTGAGCGGATCCGTGTGATCTTGAAACCAGGTAGGGTAGCGCTAGCCAAGTTGTCGCTCCAGGTGCCACCGCCGTCAAGACTACGGAATATCTCCCCATGTGAAGTACCCACATATATGCGATCGGAATCGGCACGCGCAATCTCAATGGCCGAGACTCGGCCGTGGAAGTAAGTTGATACGGGTTGCCAACTCGCACCATCGTTTTGTGTACGCCAGACACGGCGGGTGCCTGTGAACACCGTGTTTGAATCGGCAGGATCGATGGCAATGTAAACCATCCACATGTCCTCTTTCTCTCCCGGATCGGTGTTGGTTGGTGATACGTCTTCGAACCGGTTCGGATTACCGGTGTGAGCAGGAAACCGAAAGATGTTCATGCTGTAAATGGAAGAGTAGATGTGGTTCTCATCCTGCGGATCGAACACCAGCCATCCCCCATCGCCACCCGTTATGTCGAAATGGTCGTCCGATTTTCCTTCTATAGTGACCAAGGTGCCGTTATCCTGCGCGCCACCGCCGTAATAGTTGCTGTTAGTTTGCGCAACGTCGTAGTCATAGAACATGTTCGTGGCAAGGCCGTCGCTCCGGTTCGACCAGCTCAAGCCGCCGTCGTCGCTGAAGTCCATGCCGCCATCATTAAGTGCATACACGCGGCTGGGGTTACTTGGTGAAAAGCTCAGCGCGTGTTGGTCGGCATGGGCATAGTTCGACTCCCCTCGTTCGGCATCCCAGATAGTTACGTTCTGCCAGGTTGTGCCGCCATTGATGCTGAGATGCAGATCGACGCCTCCACAGATGACGCGGTCGGGATCGGCGGGGCTGACAGCGATGGTGTTGTTGTATGTCATCTGCCGTTCGAGTTGATCGAAGAAAGTTCCGACTTGACGTTGATAATGAAACGACGTCCCATGGATCGGGCTCCAGCTATCGCCACCATTGTCGCTGCGAAACACGCCGAGCACCCGCGAAGAGTTATCGGAAGCCAGTGCATAGATACGGTCAGGGTTAGAGGGCGCGATGGCCAGACTGGTGCGGTTGAAGCGTTCCGGACTGGGCAGACCCTGGGTCAGATGCGTCCAATTATTGCCGTTGTCAGTGGT
Source organism: Gammaproteobacteria bacterium (assembly GCA_029861795.1). The sequence continues at coordinate 5,364 of JAOTYS010000068.1, forward strand.
CCGCCAAATGCCGTTGCTAAAGCCTTGCTCGGTAACCGAGATAAAGAAGGTACCAGCTTGGGTCGGATGAAACACGATACTGTGGCAACGGTATTCGGAGACCGAGATGAAGCCATAGCGCAACCAGCTCTGGCCACCGTCGGGCGACTCGTACAATCCGCCCATGCCGCCGGTATGCGCCTGTCCCGCCAGATAGTGGCCAACGCCACCGATAAGAATATGGTTCGAATCAAACGGATTGATCGCGATTGCGCCGATGCGTGCGGCGATTCCATTTGTGTCAGCGCGCCGGATTAACTGCCAACTGGCGCCACCGTCGGTCGTACGGTACAGACCGACACCCGGATAGGAATCCGCCGATAGGTTAGCCTCGCCGGTGCCGCAATAGATGATCTCGGGATCATTCGGATCGATGGCCAACGCACCGACATTGAGCGAATCCTGTTTGTCCCACAACGACTCCCAGCTTTGCCCGGCGTTGACGCTGTGCCAGACGCCACCGCCGGCAGCGCCCACCCATATCTCGTCAGGGTGCTGCGGGTGTACTACTACCGAGGTCATACGGCCACCGATGTTGGTCGGCCCCGCCATCGTCCATGCCGACGCGAGCGGCTGTAGAGGTATGGAGCGGCGAATACGCGCCCGCTCCTGTAATAATTGCAGCGCTGGCGCTTCGCGCATTGGCCATGCCGCGTTGTCGCGAAACCACTCACTGCGAACTTTATGGGTGGTCAGCACAAACTGCTCGTGCTTTTTCTTTTTTTGCGCCCGTCGCGTCGAAGCGGTCGCGGGTCGTACTCGAAGCTTTCTTGATTTCTTTGGCTTAGCCATCAGTCAATCCTCCTAGTCGCAATACAAACACATCTTGCGCTGATTGCGGGAACACACTCATGTTCCCAACAACCGAACAGTGTAGCCGGCCATCACCGTCCAAAATAATCCCGTATAGGCACGTTCACCCATGCGTCGATTAATCCGCTTTCCTAGCAAGGTCGCCAGAGGCATAAGAGGCACCGCTGCGGCGAACAACCAGAACATCTCCGTGGACAAAAGAGAAGCATGTAGAAACACCATTGTTTTAGTAACGTCGCCCGCCAAGGAAACCGCCGACGCCGCACCCACCAGGTATTGACGTGACAAACGCAGGTTGCGTAGCGCCACACCCTTGAGGGGTCCTGACGTGCCTGAAAATCCCGATGCGGTACCCGCCAGTAACGCCAACACCGGCGCGGCTAGTCGCTGAAGTTGAGTCCATGTCGCGCGTTCAGCAATGAACGTCATCGCGATGGTGGCCGCGACAGCGAGTTGCACCCAGATCTCGTCGACGGCTATCAACAGGATCGCGCCGAGCCATGCCCCCGCCATGGTCAACACGATGACCACGGCAGCTGCCCGCCAGGGAATGGATTGTCGATAGACGATGACCTTGGCGATGTTATTCGCTGCAAGCAGCAGCGCGGCGAGGGCGACGCCCTGCTTGGCGCCGAGGAACAGGACCAGTATCGGGATCAACACAAGTGAGCCCCCGAGGCCGGCGGAGGCGGATAGGGTGAAGGCGAGAAAGGCACCGACTAGCGCGGCAATGAACATTCTGTTTCTCCGAGCGTTGGTGTTTCCTGATCGATTATCTCAACTTGGCCTCCGTAAATGGTGGCGCAAGTCGGCTAATGTCGTCCGTCCATCTTTCAATAGTTTGGATGGTGACAGACACGCAGCGAACAATATTCCGACCCGAACGGTCATTCGTATTAGAACTCATGTAGAAACTAGCGGTCCTTGAGCTGCTCCAAAGATGTCGCCGGCATTACCATCGATTCTCTAGCTTCTTCCGCGTTCGGTACCGTCTCCGCGAGTCAGCTAGTGACGCGCACCGATACTCACTTATTTCACAGCCTATATCTAGGCAACTCCGATGTCTGTGAAAAAAGTCACATCCTGGCGGGCCGATGCTCTGAAGCGTCGTGAAATATAGAAGAAGCAGCGAGGGAGAATAGTTTCGCTCAAGCGTGTCGGTGGACTTGATCATGAGTACTGCCGCATCGCTGCTTAGATAATGATGCGCAGATGATTTTACGAACGACAGGATTCCTGTCGCGTGCTATGCGTCAACCGTGACGTGCCAGCTAGCCCTTCACGGCGCCGAAGGTCAGCCCTCGAACGAGATACTTTTGGATGAAGAATATAAAAACCAATACGGGAATGGTTTGAACGATAGAAGCAGCAGCGACTTGTGGCCAAAGACCTTTAGGGTGTCCCACGAGCGTGGGGAGCATTGCGGTCAAGGTTCGATTTTCGTTGCCCGTTAGAATGAGTGCAAAAAGAAGCTCGTTCCAGGAAAAGATCAGCACGAAGATCGCCACAGCCACGAGTCCAGCGTAGGTCATGGGGAGGGCGATTTGAAAGAGCACACGGAAAGGGCCACAGCCATCTAGGATTGCCGCCTCCTCCACTTCGCGCGGCACATCGTCAAAAAATGATTTCATCATCCACACAACAAGCACGAGATTGAAAGTCGCATGTGCCAGGATCAGGCCGATATGCGAGTTTGCTATGCCGAACCTGTCGAATATCAAATACATCGGTAGTGCATAGGCGATTGGCGGGCCGAGCCGAGTTGCCAGGATGTAGAAGAATAGGTGCTGGCCAGCCGGTATCCTGTAGCGGGAGAGGCAATAAGCGGCAAGGGTGCCGATGACAAGGCACAGCAAGGTGCTGGAGAATCCCACGATCACGGAGTTCAATAAGTACTGATGGAAATCCTTTTCATACAGGGCCACATAATTCTCAATGGTAGGGTTGAAAATCCACTTCACGGGTCGCGCGAAAAGATCCTCGTGCCGCTTGAAACTCGCAAGCAATATCCACGCGTACGGAAACACCGTGATTGTCAGGACTATCGCCGTCAGCCCAGTGGTTAACTTGGGTTTGCGCCAGCTCATGGGGTGGACCGCTCAGACTGACGGCTCACAATTTTGTAGAACGCTGCAGCAACCACCAAAGATGCAAAGGCGATCACTAAACATATAGCTGCCCCATACCCCAGGTTCCAGCTCATAAAATTGGTGCGGTAGGCAAATGTGGAAAGCATCTCTGTTGAATCGCCTGGCCCGCCGCCAGTGAGCACGAACACAGTATCGAAGACTTTGCTTGCGTCAATCGTGCGTAGCATCAGCACTATAACGATGAGGGATTTTAGTAGGGGTAGCTGCACATGCCGGAGGATCTGCCAACGGGAAGCGCCGTCCAAAGTCGCCGCCTCTATGGGCTCCTTAGGCATTGCCGACAGACCGGCGAGCATGAGCAAGGTCACGAATGGTGTCCACTCCCATATGTCGATTAACGCAATTGCGCCAAACGCGGTGATCGGATCTGAAAAGACTCCGGTACTGCGAAATAGCCCCAGCTCGTTCATATACTGCGTAAGAATGCCAAAGGTCGGTAGAAACAGCAAAAACCAGATAAGGGCGACGACCACAGGAGCGATCACGGTTGGAACCATTACGAAAGTGATGACAAGCCTGCGCCCTTTAAACTCTCGGTCGAGCAGAAGCGCAATAGCGAGGCCAGCGGCAAACTCAATGGGCACAACTATCAGAACGAAAACGACCGTGTGCCAAAGTGCTGTGAAGAACTTAGCGTCGCCTCCAAGTAATTCTCGGTAGTTGTCGAGGCCGAGAAATTCTCCACGTTGTGAAAACGAGGTAAGTGCGAGGTTGCGTAGACTGTCGACAATGGCCACCGCAGTGGGCGCTACCGCAACAACAATCAGGAACACCAGTACAGGGGCAATACAAACCCATTGGAAGATCGCCTCAGAAGATATCCTGAGGATCGGACTGCGGTTGGAAATCATACCCTGACGGTCTCACAACCTCGCGCAAGCTCGCAGACTTTATGGCACAAATTGAATCACGTCTGGGGCGTCAACAGCGCGCCCCAGACAGCTTCCACTGATGCGTACTCCAGGTAAAGCCGCGGAAAAGACGTCTACCTTGTCGCTTATCAAGCCAGGCGTCTTCTGGTTATTGCCCAACTGCCTTGCGGGTGCGGTCGGCCATATTCTTAATCGCGGTCGAGGCATCAATCTTATCCGCGCCGGCGGCGCTTAGCTCGTCCATCATGATGTCCTGGGCCGCGATGAGTGCCGGATGATGAGGCAAATCATAGACCCAATCGTTGTCGGCGATGACACGTTTAATCGCCATATCACCGTGAATCTGTGGATGACCCGACCAATCCATGCTAATTACGTCCGCACGGGTCGTTGCGATCCAACCCATCGGAGTCGCCTTTTCCTGGATGTCACGGGATAGTGCCCACTGCATGAGTAGATAAGACCCCTCTGGATTCTTGGCAGTTGGAGGAATCACCCACGAATAGACAAAGGGCATCGAACGATGTGTGTTAGGTAGCACAAAGTAGCCGATGTTCCCGGCCGAGACGCATTCGTTACTGTCCTCAAGATAATACACGGCATCCGGCCAGAAGGTCGTCATGAATATCAGGCCGGCACAAAAATCGCGATATTGCTCGTCCCAGGTGTACTCTCGGTAACTAGGCGGCGCGTACTCCCTCATGTCTAGCAGCCATTGGAGTGAATCGGCAGCCGCAGTCCCCTTGTCGGTCGCGACATTGCCGTTTACGTCGAAGATCTCACCGCCGTTAGCCACCAGGGTCGCCCAATACATCCAAAAGACGGTAAGGTGACGTTTGAACGGCGCACTTGTTCCGTAGACATCGTTCTCCAGAACTTTCCCCGCCAGTGTTTCACCCTTCTTTCTTGTGAAGAATTCCGCCAGGTCGCGCCACTGATCATAACTTTCGATCTCCATGATCAGTCCGGGCTCCGGAAGTTCCCGACCATACTTCGCTTTGAACGCTTTACGTTCGTCAGGGTCGGCCACGATGTCCTTACGTATGACGCCGAACGTGGCTAAATATTGAAACGGTAACGCCACCTGCGTTCCGTTGTACACAGAGCTCTGCTGAAACAGCGCCGGGACAAAATCCTCCACCTTGAAGTTCGGGTCGCGTAGCTTGGGATCGTCCATGAATTTTTGGAGTGGGGTGTAAAATCCCTGCTCACCGAACAGTCCCAGATGGTACGAGAGGACTTGCATTCCATCGAAATACTCCGAGCCGGTGAGCTGCTCTGCGAGCATACGCTGCGCGATCGCAAGAAGGTCGCCGAACTCAAAGTTGACCTTAATACCTGTTCTTTCTGTGAACTCCGGCGAGACATCACGCAATGCGTAACATGGCGGGTACCCCTCGCAGATGACGTTTATCTCGGTTCCGCGATACGGTTCCGCCGCTTCTTCGAGAGACCAGGCTTGAGCGCCGCTTGAGACGAGCATGCTTGAAGCCAAACAAGTCGTGCACGCGGTGCCCTTGAAGATTTGCATAAGGGATCGGTATTTCATTTTTGACATCCTCCTGGTTAAGTGCGCTGCACAAATGGCACAGCGCATAGGCAGCGCCGCGAGGCGTCCTTGTCAGACAGCCGACCTATTTTTTCGCCGCCGTCACTTCCGTCACCGACCAGCGGTCACTGACTCAAGCTCAGCCGACCCTCAATTTGATCGAAATATGAGGCGTCGAGCCACACAAACCGCTTTCATTCTCGCAGTTTCATCTCGGCTCGGCAATGTGGGTAAGCCTGGACTAAACTTGCTTGCAACGGCACAACAACGTAAGTCATTGAAATCGATCGCAACGACGTCGTCGTATCGCTTCTCCAGTTCCTGAAGACGAACGACAGTCATTTCGATAAGCTTAGACTGATGAATTCCACGGCGACGAAGATGCACACCCCCCAGAACCTAATTTCGCCAGGGGTAAACAACGTGAGACGCGTGTTAACGAACCCCAGAGTAATTACCAACGGGATCGTGATCGCGAGCACTGAAAGGTGCTCAACCACGATTTTTCCTGGCGCGCCACCTTGATAGAAGCAAGTCCGGGACGCACGCAACAAAAGGCAGAACAAATAGTCCTACCGGGACAACAACGGCCGGTGAAATGTCAGCCTCTACGAGGCTTCCGCATACCAGAACAACCAGGGTGCAGTAGACGACCACCCATGTAACTGCGTCAAAGTCCCCCCGGTTCACGACAGTCGTCACAATCCGCTGCTGTGTTAGCCGAACTCGCAGACCGTCGAGTGTTACTACGGATAGGGTCCCGCAGTGGCGTCGTTGCCACCATCAACAGTGAGCATGGCCCCGGTGACATAACTGGCCTCATCGGAAGCAAGAAAACGAACACATTTCGCCACCTCTACAGGGGAGGCTAGACGTCGCATGGGTATCCCAGAGGCCAGTTGCTTGATATTCTCCTGCAAATCACCGCCCTGTGTCGCCAAAATATCGTCCACCATCTGAGTGTGGATTTCCCCCGGGCAAACCGCATTGACGCGAATGTTCTCTTGGGCATGATCCAGAGCCATGCAACGCGTGATCTGCACGACGGCACCTTTGCTCGCACAGTAACCGACATGGTTCGGTTCTCCATTGATTCCCCATTCTGAGGCGATGTTCACGACGGCGCCACCACCCGCCGTCCGCATATGAACCACAGCCGAGCGGCTCATATAAAAAAGTGCATTTACGTTTACGGCCATGGTGTCGAGCCACTGGTCGTTGGTCGTATCCACGGCATTTGCTGTATATAGAATTCCAGCGTTGTTAACGAGCACATCAAGCCCTCCCAATCGCTTTATAGTCTCGTCCACCAGATTTTCACAAGCCCCGATCTCGCGCAAATCGACTTTCAAGAACTCTGCCGTGGTGCCAGCTGCGCGAAGACTCTCGAGGACATTATTCCCTCTTTCTTCATTTCGACCCGACAACATAACCGCCGCGCCCACGTCAGCAAAGGCGCGCGCGCAGGCTTCGCCAATGCCCGTCGTCGAGCCAGTTACAAGCGCAGTCTTACCCTCGAAATCAATCATTTTCTCTGCCTCACCAGCGCCATGACCGACATCATATTTTGGCAGAACTCCACACCTATTGCACCACTGGCTCCCGCGAGGATCGCTGGCCGTCGCGTAATCATCCGGACCATAATATGGAGGCCCTGTGTAATTTCCATCATCGCGTGATTAGAGCTCGGAAGGTGAAAAATCTTAAGATTTACTTGTAATTTCACGGTTTATAAAGGTCTGGGTATTGCCCTTTGTTGGAGAGGTACATTAGGCTTCCCTTTGCCGTCGGACGCACAATCAGGCGGCTGCTCCGGGCGATGGCGAAATCACCTTTTGTGCTATGCTGAACGCGCTTCTTTTGTACGTTCAGCGTTCGGATGAGCAAAATGTGCGACGAAAGTCCACGTTCCGCACGGCATTAATCACTCATGCAGCCGGGCCACTAACGAATGTTCGAGATCGACACGTCACAAATAGAAAGGTTTCGTCGAGACGGTTTCCTCATCGTCGACCAAATAATTGACGAGCAGACCGTTGAAGCTCTGAGGAATAGCGCCGCCCGCCTCTTTCACGGAGAGTTTGAGACCGGGGTTGCGCCCGATGAGGTGAACTGGCAGGCGTCCACAAGTGATCCGGCCGCGACCCGGCAAGTTTGTAATGCTTGGAAAGCGGACCTAATTGTCGCGTCAGTGGTGTTGCGCGAGGACATCGGTCGCGCAATTGCTCGATTGGCGGGTTGGCCAGGCTCAAGGATCATGCAGGACAACGTCCTGCACAAACCCCCCGGTACCACCGCGATCGGTTACCACCAGGATAGTGCCTATCATCAATGGATCACCCCGAGGGAGATGGTCAGCTGCTGGATAGCCCTGGATGACACATTTGCCGAAGGCGGTACTTTGGAAGTCGTGAGGGGCTCTCACACCTGGGGAATATGTGACGAGATCGGCCCCTTCCATCGACCCGAGGATTACCGACTCGCGATGGTCGAGGAGGCAGCAAGACAGGGCGTTGAGCCGGAAGTTGTTCCGATCGTCGTTGCGGCAGGTGGCGGGTCGTTCCATCATGGAACCACCTGGCATGGGTCCGGCGTCAACAACACCGAACGATCCCGCCGCTCGGTGGTAACTCACGCGCTCTCGTCCGAAACGCGCTTCGTGCGTAAAAATATCGACCAAGGTAACGGCCCGATCTACGGCAGGTATATGCGGCTGATGGGCAACGAGATGGACGAGAACTTCTTCCCCATACTATGGACCGAGGATGGCGGAAGGACGAAAGGGCTCGACCGATACCTGACAGCAGTAGTGAACTGACAGTACGTTGACTATTACAATCGAACTGCCTTCACAGTCGCTTCCCAAAACATAGCTAGGGAGGAGTGGTCAGGCTTCACTGTGATCCTCCAGTCTTATTTACTCAACCAGTACAACATACGCCGCATACCTAGTTCCCGCCAGGCTCTCCTTTGGAATAAACCGTAACGCCGCAGAATTTACGCAGTACCGCAGACCCGTTGGCTTGGGACCGTCTTTGAATACATGCCCAAGGTGCGAGTCGGCTAACTTACTCCTGATCTCGGTCCGCGGGAGGATAAGTTTGTAATCAGTTCGCGTCCTCACATGCGCTTGATCAATTGGCTTGGCGAAGCTGGGCCAACCGGTACCGGATTTATACTTATCGGTCGATGAGAACAGTGGCTCTCCCGAAACAACGTCCACATAGATCCCTTCGCGCTCATTGTCCCAGTACTCATTGTGGAACGGACGCTCGGTACCATCTTTCTGAGTCACCTCGTACTGTAGCGGTGTGAGCCTCTTTTTTAACTCTTCATCTGACGGCTTCGAGTACTGAGACATGTTTTCCTGCTTTTTATATTTGCCTAGATCGATGTGCAGTTCGCTGCCCCATGTCTTTTCCAGATATTGATCCCGTCCTGACCCGAAGCGATAGAACTTGTAACGAACTGGATTTTTCTTGTAATAGTTCTGATGATATTCCTCGGCTTTATAGAAGCGCTCGAACGGTACGATCTCGAGCGCCACTGGCTGGTTGTAGCGGCCCGATTTATCGAGTTTCGCTAGAGAATGCTCGGCCGCCCGCTTCTGTGTCTCGTCGTGATAAAAGACGGCCGGGCGGTATTGGCGCCCGCGGTCAACAAATTGTCCTTCGGCATCTGTCGGGTCGACCTGACGCCACAACGACTGCAACAACCCTTCATAGGAAATTTGCTCGGGATCATAGTAGACTTGTACGGCTTCGATATGTCCCGTCCTGCCAGCGGAGACCTGCTTGTAGGTTGGATTTGGGACATGTCCCCCGCTGTATCCGGAAATCACCTCCACAACACCCGGAAGCTTTTCAAAGTCCGATTCCACACACCAGAAACAACCACCGGCAAATGTGGCCA
>JAOTYS010000453.1 GCA_029861795.1 Gammaproteobacteria bacterium
TCTGGGTGTCGCCGTTGAGCTAAGCGAGCTTGCAGTACAACAAAGCTGGCTGGTGCGTATCGGCCAGAGTCTGGCGGTTGTGTTTCTGTTTTATTCCATCATCGCTCGCTCCATCAAGGATCCATTTATCGACCTTATACTCAAATGGTTCGTGATACCGATCGCGATTCTGCATGTATTTGGCTGGCTGGACGATGTCACTTCTTACCTAGACACGTTTGACCTGGAGGTTGGCAATATCAGGATCTCTGCATACGGGCTGGCACGGGCCATTGTATTTGGCTCCGTATTGTTCTGGTTGGGCCGCGTCTCGAACAAACTCGGCCAACACATGATACGCAAGCAGGAGGGTATTGACCTCGGGACTCGCGAAGTATTCGCCAAGATGTTTCAAGTTGTCCTTTTTACGGTACTTTTTATCCTCCTGCTGCAGATCATGGGCGTCAACCTGACGGCGTTGGCGGTTTTCGGCGGCGCCCTGGGCGTAGGTCTGGGATTCGGTTTACAGGCAATTGCATCGAATTTCATATCCGGGATCATTATCCTTCTCGAACGTTCTCTGAAGGTTGGTGACTATATCGAACTGGAGGACGGGCGTGCGGGCACGATCCGCGAAATGAATATGCGGTCTACCTTGTTGGAAACATATGACGGCAAGGACATCATGGTACCCAATGAACAGTTCATTACGACAAGGTTTGTTAACTGGACCCATCATAATAGGAAGCAGCGGTATTCTCTTGAATTCCAGGTGGCCTATAAAACAGACATACCCCGGATGCTTGGCATCGTTAAAGACGTTGTGAGGTCGCATCCGCAGGTTATCAATGAACCCGATACGCCAATAGAGGAACTGGCCGATGCTGAAATTAGCGGGTTCGGCGATTCGGGCATCGATATTCTGGTGGAATTCTGGATGGAGGGTATCGATGATGGCGTCAATCGAGTAGGTGCCGATCTATTGCTGATGATTTGGCAGGCACTCAGAGACAACGATATCGAAATCCCGTTCCCGCAGCGTGAGGTCAAAATTCTCAGCGCCTCCGGCGTTTCATCACCGTAGTGTACATTTAATTTTGCTGCGTTAAGTGGCGTCTATACAGCCGATTTGCCCGCGGGCGCGAAATTCTGCCTTGAGTGTGGTGAGTCAGTCGGGAGCCAGCGGTTTGTGAATGTTTGGAAACGACCCAAAGAGTCGATATCGCATGAAAGGAAAGCGCATAGTTGTCAACGATCGGATGCAATCCAATTATGTGTATGTCCTCACAGAGCCTACTGGTCAGAACTTCCATCCTGAATTTCGTCCCGAACTCACACCCAAAGAAATGCTCGAACTTGGCGTCTTCGGTGGCAAATACATGACAGACTGTACAAACGAGTTTCCGTCAGACTGGTTCGAAAACACGTGCTTGTGTTCAGAGACTCATGATCCCGGCCTAAACTTCTTTGGCGTTAATGCGTCACAACCGCTGTCGCAATGGCAGAAAAAGGGATGGATTTACGAAGAAGATCCACGTGGATGGTTTCAATGGTACTGTCGATACTACATGGGTCGTCGATGTCCAGATGATGACCGACAAATCAATCGGTGGCGTGCCATGCGTCGGCACATCGCGCAGATCAGAAACAACTGCCGTGCCGGCGATCTCAACTGTCGCCGGAAACAACGGCAGGCGTTGCTCCATTGGGCGTACGATTCGCGAAGGATTTGAATGATTATTCGCGAGTTCTCGTTTTTATTCAGGTCGAGTGTCCGGTTCTGGCCCGAAATCAGTCATTATAAGAGTCCACTAAATTACGCATTGCGTAGGGGTTGCCCTCTCCTTAACAGAACTGATTCAAGTTGACCGTGGAGTGAGAGCTACGTGTAAGCTACAGCCACAAGCGAGTTTCTTTGGTGCTCCTATTGCTCCATTGGATAGATCTCGCCAATTCGCCCAGCGATGGCATTGTAAAAACCACCAAGCACCTCATCGGCCGCCTGGTCGGTGACGCTCTCGGGACTGTAGGTACCTTGCCATGTCAACCGGCAACGGTCTTCCCCAAGGGAGGTCACGCGAACCTCTCCGACGTAATTCTTAACAGGCAGTGGTGACGACTGAATCGTATAATTAAAGGCATGCTGGTCCGGCGCGTAGTACACAAGTAAGAGATGAACCTCCCCGCCACCGTCTAGGACATTAACCTTTGTGGCACCCACTCCCTCTCCTTCCCGGCTGCTGCTTGCAATAGGCGGCATAATGTTCTCTGAAGGCTGATGAAAGTCAACGGTGTCCCAGAGTTTGTCAGCGGAAACCTTGTAGATAGCCGATACAGCTGATTTCATAATCTCACCTCCAATTATTTTTGTAATGAAACGTGACCCAACATTCTCCCAAAAATATCCATCGGACACGCTAGCTGTCAACACCGGCTTAGCTTCGGCACGGGCCGAATCTTGCGATCGGGAACTCGATTGAAATCCGTTAGATAAGGGTGTGGACATCAACCGACCGGTTTTGGCCGATTGCCGTCTGTCACGATCAGGATTCCATCAATGCTCGACCGGTTGAGATCACAACCGAAAGCAATGGGATGGACTCCTCCTCCCTTTAACGGCATCTACGTGCCAGACTGGAGAATCGTCTACCAGTCACAAGAAGAGAAGGAGTCCACGATGAAGATTATCCGCGTTGGTGTTGATTTGGCAAAGAACCTGTTTCACATCCATGGCGTCGATCGGAAGGGCAACCCGGTGTGGCGTCGACGGTTGATTCGGGAGAAATGGCTCAACGTTCTGTTGGCGCAGATCGAGCCGGGCTGTGAGATTGGCATGGAAGCCTGTACCGGTGCGCATCATTGGGCCCGTCTGTTGCAGGCCAGGGGGTTCACAGTCAAGTTGATGGCGCCGCAGTTCGTCAAGCCCTACGTGAAGAGCAATAAGAATGATGCCAAGGATGCGGAAGCGATCTGTGAGGCGATGAGCCGACCCGGCATGCGGTATGTGGCGGTCAAGACGGTCGCGCAACAGGACATCCAGGCGATGCATCGCATTCGCGCGGCATTAATCGGCCAACGCACCGCCAAGGCCAACCAGATCCGCGGCCTGGTGGCCGAATACGGGGTGGTCGCCCCCCAGCAACTGGGGCGCTTGCGCAGGGCGATACCGGTTTGGCTTGAGGATGCCGAGAACGGGCTGACGATGCGGTTCCGTGAGTTATTACAGGGCCTGTGGAACGACTTGATGAACCTCGATGAGCGGGTGGGAGAACTGGACCGGGAGCTTAGCCGGATCGCCCAAAGTGATCCGGTGGCCAAACGCTTGCAGCAGCTGCGCGGGGTCGGGCCCATGGTTGCCACCGCCCTGGTGGCCGCGGTCGGTGATGCCCGGCAATATGGCAAGGGCCGACAGATGGCCGCGTCATTCGGCCTGACGCCACGGCAACACAGCACCGGCGGTAAGGACCGCCTGTTGGGCATCAGCAAGCGCGGTGATGCGTATTTACGTAGCATTTTAATCCACGGCGCCAGAGCTGTGGTCTCACACGCGAAACACAAAGACGACCGGCTCAGTCAGTGGGTCACTGCTATCGCGCAGCGCCGGCATCCGAATGTTGCCGCCGTGGCGCTGGCCAACAAAACGGTCCGTATGGCCTGGGCGATGATCCGCAACGAGAAGGATTATGATCCTGAGTTCACCGCCGCCTAAGGCTGACTCAAGCTCAATGATCGATTAACGACGTTTAATAAGGAGCACCTCACACGCGATTGCAAAGCAAGCTGACAGATGGCGAACAGGTCGAACCGGCGCCGGCTAAACCCGTGAATGTCCAGGTGCGAAAAGCACGAGAAAGCAATTGGGAGCTGGCGCGCGGATACCCATTATGGCCCGGCATCAACGTATGCCAACTAACGAGGCCGGATACACGTGAGCAGTCGAACCTCATCGCCAAAGAACAGCGTGCTTGCAAACGAGGAGGAGTCCATACACG
>JAOTYS010000454.1 GCA_029861795.1 Gammaproteobacteria bacterium
GACGATCCAGGAGACGTCATTGAAGTCGCGGCCCGAAGCGTAGTCGTTTTCTCCGCACTCACCCTGCACGGAAGCGGGGACAACTCGACGGAGGCTCCGCGGAGAGCGCTTAACATCGCCTACACTCAGTCAAGATTTCTGGACGCTGGGGCTGGTGGAGCGGCGCCGCGAAAGGGTGTCGAGTTCATTAAGAACGGGCAAATCACCGAAGAGGCTTCTCGACTTCGCGCCTTACCTTAAACAAGGAAGAAACTTCTAAACGGCTGGATTGTCAACGATTGAAAAACAAATCTGGCAACCAGAGTGCCACAGAGGGCACAAATGTTGTGAGTACTAATGTTGGCAACCATGCGAACAAGATCATGATCATGGTTGGCTTGATCATTTCGTTTACGCTCGCATTCGTCACCCGAGCTCCGAGATATAGGAGCGGCGCGGTAGGTGGTGTGATGTTGGCCATGCCGAGATTTACCCCAAGAACAGCCGCAAAGTGAATCGGGTCCATCCCTACGCTGGTGACGATCGGCAGCAGCAACGGCGCGGACAACAGTAGTCCACTGATATCGTCCATCAACATGCCAATGAGGATCATCGCCACGTTGACCATCAGCAGAATAGCGATCGGATTGTCAGATATCGAGAACACAAACGTTTTAGCGAGGCCCGGTATATCCTCGAATATCAAAAAACGGCTAACGATCAGAACCATGAATACCATCACCATCACCACACCGATGGTGGTGGCAGACTCTCTCAATCCTTCCCAAAAGTTTCGACGGTTCAACCCTTTGTCCCGAGTACTCGGCCGCAAACTCAGCATAGTCGAAGAGGCCGGTATCGCCGATGATTTCAGGGATGTCGGGATCAGCGAAGAGGAAATGCGTGCCGATCGTGGGGACGCCGCGAGTCAGTTTCTCGCGCAGGGTGTTTTGCATGATCATGTCTAATCCTTGCGCTCACCAGTGTGTTTTTACCATATCAGAGCGGCAGGCCGAAGCGATAGCGATCGTGGGTTGATGGGCTGCCAGGCGAGCGGCGAGATCCGATGGAGCAATTAGAATGCTTATGTTACACCAACAGAGAAATATGTTAGCAGTCAAAATTCCTTAAATCGTCACTTAACAAATTCGATCACTTCATAGCCCACGGGTACCGCGCGATCATGACTGAGGGTGCCCAAGGTAACTGATGAAGTTGTGATAGTCGGGACGGCCTGTTGAAAAAGTCCTTTGGAAGCGATCGAATTGATATAATTTGTTGTCCAATTTAGAGAGTCGAAGATGCAAGGTCGCCAAGCTCCGCAACGCGAACTGTTCTGCACCATTAATCTCGAAGAATTCATACCCAAAGACCATCTTCTTTACCGTCTCGACAAGGTTGTCAATTTCGACTTTATCTATGAGTTAACGAAAGGGCTGTACTGTGCTGATAACGGCCGTGCCTCGATAGACCCGGTGCTGTTTTTCAGGATGCAGCTGGTCAGTTACCTCTATGGGATGAAGTCAGATCGTGAGCTGTGCCGTGAAGTGCATCTAAATCTGGCTTATCGCTGGTTCTGTCGACTGGGGCTGCATGAGGTGGTTCCGGATCATTCGTCGATGACACGCATTCGAGATCGATTCGGCGAAGCGACATTCACCAAGATATTTGATCAACTTATCGCACGTTGGCAAGAGGCGGGCCATATTCGTGGACGTCGCATCGTGGCTGATGCGAGCCTGGTCGAGGCGGACGCTGCGGTTGACTCGCTGGTGGAACGAGACGATGCTGACCCCAATGCGCGTGCGCTGAAGGACTACGAACGCCGCTATCACGATTTCAAAATAGGCAAGCGGCATCGAAAGCGGACAATCAATCGATTAGAAACAATTTCCTCCATAGTTCGCACCAACGTGCATGCAACGAGAGCCTATAGATTGCTTTACATTACCGTGAGTGGCATGTTTAGCGTACAGTTTTCCTATTACCAACGCCTAGGCGGCCACCAGCTATGAGGGATTTCGAGCGGCGCAACCAGCATTTCGATCGGATGGTGAACACGCCGGATCTGTGCTGGATGGGACAGAACACGAATCACTACCCGGTGCATCCAGCCGTGCGCGAAGCAATGATCGAATGCATCGAACACGAGACCTACCGCGTGTACGCGCCGCCGGTTGGGTTAGAAGAACTCCGCGAGCGTATCATTCAAGACCTTGGGCTGGATGGCCTAACGTCATTGATTACCGACGGCGCCGTAGCGGGCTTGTACCATGCATGCCATACGCTATGCAGACCCGGTGACGAATTCATTACCACCGATCCGACCTGGGCCTGGCCAGTGGCGTTTGCGGGTGCCGTCGGTGCCGAGGTCCGGCAGTTGCCCATCTATGGCGATGAATACGGCTACCGCCTGGATCCGAAGCGGCTTCATGACGCGGTGACGAAGAAGACAAAAGTCATATACATCGTCGATCCCAACAATCCCCTCGGCACCTGTTGCACCGCGGCGGAAATCGAGGCCATCGCCGATACCGCCCGATCAGTCGACGCCTACTTGATCCAGGACTGCACATATCGCGATTTCGCCTACGCGCATCATCTGGCTGCACATCATTATCCTGAGCGAACGCTTACGGTGTGGAGCTTCTCCAAATGGCTCGGATTCGCCGGCCTCAGGGTCGGTGCGTTGACGGGGCATCCGGATCTCATGGAACGGCTTGCCGGTGCACCACCGAACAATATGGGCTCCAACATCTTGGCCCAACGTGGCGCTCTCGCGGGTCTCAAGGTGAAGGCTGAATGGTTTCCGAGCGTGCTCGCGGCCCAACGGACCAACCAGGAGAAGGTGCGCGAGGTCGCATCCGCAATTCCGGGCTTTCGCCTCCCGGTGTTTCCATCTAATGGCAACTTTCTCATCGTCGAATGCCAGGAGGCGGGTGTACGACCGGAAGCAGTGTGCGCTGCTCTCGCCCGCCATAAGATCCTTGTTCGGCAAGGTGCCTATCACACCAAAACGTTTGGTGACCGGTTCATAAAAGTCAGCACCACCGTGCCCACCGAATGGGTGGACAAGTTCTGCGAGCGGCTGCCGGTGGCCGTTGAAGAAGCGCGTGGCATGAACGAAGCAGTGCAGCTCTATTAGCACACCTCGGGCGCCAACTTGGTGAGAAGACATCGATGGATCTTAAGCTGACTGGAAAAACAGTGTTGATCACCGGCGCTTCGCAGGGCATTGGCGCAGGGCTGGCCAAGGCCTTCGCCGAGGAGGGGGTTAATCTTCATCTCACTGCACGCAATGCCGATAATCTCGAGCGGATGAGGGCGGCAGTTACCGAAACGTCCGATGTTACCGTACACCTGCATCCGATGGATTTGACCGAGCCAGGCGCATGTGAACAGCTCGCCGGTCTGTGCACAGGCATCGACATTCTGGTGAACAATGCGGGCGCCATACCGGGTGGAAACTTGTTCGATATCGGCGAAGAGATGTGGCGCGACGGCTGGGAGCTCAAGGTCTTCGGCTACATCAATCTTAGCCGGTTGATCTACCAGAAGATGAAGGCGCACGGCGGTGGCGTCATCATCAACAATATCGGCAACGCCGGTGAACGTTATGACGCCGACTATATCGCGGGAACGAGCGGCAACGCGAGTCTCATGGCGTTTACGCGTGCGTTGGGTGGGCGCAGCCTCGACGACAATATCCGTGTCGTTGGGGTCAATGCAGGCCCGGTGGATACCGACCGCATCTACAAGCTGTTACAGCACCGCGCGGAGGATTGGTTGGGTGATGAGGCACGCTACACGGAACTTCTGGAACGCTATCCGCTGAAGCGACCGGCACATGTGCACGAGGTGGTCGATCTGATCGTATTTCTCGCCTCGTATCGCTCCGGCTACACGTCGGGTGCAATCTTCACGGTGGACGGTGGCATCACCTCGCGAAGCTCCATTATTTGAAAGCTAGTCGCCATGATCT
>JAOTYS010000069.1 GCA_029861795.1 Gammaproteobacteria bacterium
ACTTTTATCGCGGAATTCGGGGAAGAACGGCGCATCCCGGTGCGGCGCGAAGAGGTGCCGGAGCAATTAATCAACGCGATTTTGACGGCGGAGGACGACGCTTTTTTTAGTCACTCGGGTGTCGATCTGATGGGCGTAGTACGAGCCGTGATCGCTAATGTGCGCTCGCGTGTGCACGGTCAGGGGGCGAGTACAATTACCATGCAGGTCGCTCGCAACTATTTCCTGACACCGGAGAAGACTTATATCCGCAAACTTAAGGAGGTACTACTTGCCTTGCGGATCGAGCGTGCTCTGAGCAAGGACCAGATTTTGGAGCTCTACCTTAACAAAATTTTCCTGGGACACAGGGCTTATGGATTCGCTGCCGCTGCGCAAGTGTACTATGGCATGCCGTTCGCCGAGTTGACCCTACCGGAAATTGCGATGTTGGCCGCGCTGCCCAAAGCACCCTCGAAAAATAATCCGCTGACGAATCCAGATAACGCACGCGCACGGCGAGATTATGTTCTGCGACGGATGCGTCGGCTTGACTATATTAGCGACCAGGAACTAGCGGACGCACTGAGTGCTCCGCTTACTGCGAAGAAATACGAGACTGTGGTAGGCCTTGATGCGCCATACGTGGCCGAAATTGCGCGTCAATATATGGTGGATCGATACGGCGAGGACGCTTATGTGGCGGGCTATGATGTATACACCACGGTGATCGGTCGAAATCAACAGGCTGCTGAAAAGGCGTTGCGTCGTGGGTTGATGGCGTATGACCAACGCCATGGATATCGAGGCCCGGTCGCCCATTTAGATGTCTCTAGCGAGACAGACGTCGCAATGTTGGATGCGGCGCTCGACAGCATCCCTAGCAGCAGTGAGTTGATCCCGGCCGTTGTGATCTCTGTTGGTGAGCGCAATTTGAGTGTCTATGCCTCGACTGACGAAGTCATCGAACTCGACTGGTCGGGCTTGTCCTGGGCACGGAAACATATTGACAACGCCACCGTCGGTCCTGAGCCTAAAGTTGCTGCAGATGTTGCCGCACTCGGGGATATCGTCTATGTGCATAAGACAGACGACGAGACTTGGCGCCTTGGACAGCTCCCTAAAGTGTCTGGTGCGATCGTCTCGCTCAATCCTAGCGACGGGGCAATGCTCGCAGTCAGTGGTGGGTTTGATTTTTACCTCAGTAAGTTTAACCGCGCGCTGCAAGCGCAGCGCCAGCCGGGCTCCAACATCAAGCCGTTCATCTATTCTGCGGCAATGGATCATGGATTTACACCCGCCAGCATGGTTAGCGGCGCACCAATAGTGGTGGCAGACGCTAGTGTGGACAACGTGTGGCGACCAGAGAACTACAGCGGAAAGTTCTTCGGACCTACACGGCTGCGGAAAGCCCTTTCGCTTTCGTTGAATCTGGTATCGGTCAGGTTGGTGCGTGCCATTGGCACAAGTGAGACGGTAAACCATCTAACACGGTTCGGATTTGATCGAGAGCAGCTTTCAGACGGCCTGTCATTGGCCTTGGGAGCCGCTTCACTAACTCCTCTAGATGTGGTGACAGGATATGCAGTGTTCGCCAATGGCGGCTTTTTGGTGGAACCCTATGCAGTAGAACGGGTGGAAGATAGAGATGGGAGGATTGTGGAACAAGCCAATCCACCACGCGTATGCGGCACCTGTATCACAGATTTCCCGGTACAGGCGATTGTTGACAATGGGGTACACAGCCAGCAACGGCGTCTGGCTCGGCGCGTGATCGATCCAGAGAACGTATTTATTATGAATAGCCTGATGAGCGACGTCATTCGATTCGGCACCGGTCGGCGTGCCATGGATCTTGGTCGTCACGATCTTGCGGGGAAGACCGGAACCACCAATGACTTTCGCGATGCTTGGTTTTCTGGATTTAACTCAGATGTTGTAACTACCGTCTGGGTAGGATTTGATCATCCTACCAACATGGGACGCGGTGAGGCGGGTTCAAAAGCGGCATTGCCGATCTGGATTGATTTTATGCGTGTCGCACTGGAGGGACTCGCGAAAAAAGTACGACTGGCACCTGATAATGTCTCCACGGCGTGGGTCGATAAGGACAGCGGCGAACCAACCGCATCTTCCAACCCGAACGGTTATGAGGAGTACTTTGTCGTGGGCAACGAGCCTGGGACCCAGACAAAGCGTGGGGGCGTTGTGAACGCCACCGGAAGCGCTGAAGTATCAAGCGACCTGTTTTGATAATGCGTATAAGGTGAATTCGAATTGAATGATCCTCGCCGTATGGACCAGGTGCGAAAACTGATTTGCGATGAAGCCGCGCGGATCATGGCCGAGGAAGACGTACAGGACTTTCAGCATGCCAAGCGTAAGGCCAGTACTCGGCTTGCTTTGGGACCTTCTCATGGTTGGCCTAGTAACCTTGAGGTCGAACAGGCGCTTAGCGAGAGGCTGCGACTGTTCTCTGGCGCTGAGCGCATTTGTCGACTAGAGCGTATGCGCTGGATTGTCCTCGATGCCATGGGGCTGCTTAGCAATTATCACCCCCGTGTAGTGGGATCAGTCGTCAGCGGTAATGTAACTGCTAACACCCCGGTGGAGCTTCATGCGTTTGCCGACACCGTGGAAGAAGTGGCGTTGTTCATCGAGGAGCATGGCATACCGGTGCGGCCTTTCGACAAACGTTTTCGCTTCGGTGGCGACCGCTGCAAGGAAGTCCCTGGTCTGCGGCTCACCGCTGATGATGTTCAGGTGGTAGTGTTCGTCTTTGGGCCTGTCGGGCTTCGTGAATCGCCTTTGGCCCCAGTGGATGGTAAACCAATGCGTCGGCTGAGGCGCGACGAGTTTCAGCAGATCACTTGGGATTAACCTTGCGCGCAGTGTGTATCTTCCCGATCGCAGTAATCCAGTGTGTCTCTAGCTAGAGATCTCCATGGGTTCATCCAACTGCACGGCGTACTTGCACTCCTTTTGCGGGCAAACCAATTCAGTGCCCCGCCGCTTTGTGATTTTCTTGGTCAGCATCGGATGGCCACAGCTGGGACATTTGTCGTCCACGGGTTCATTCCACACGGCGTATTTGCATTTGGGATAGCGCTCGCAGGAGTAAAAAATTTTCCCATTCCTCGATCTCCGTTTGAGCATGCTGCCTTGTTTACATTCTGGACAGGACACACCCATGTCCTCGGGCTTTTCTAAGGGTTCCATGTAGCGGCACTCAGGATAACCGCCGCAACCGATGAATTTGCCGTATCGCCCGTGCTTGATAACAAGTTGTGAATCGCATTTAGGGCAATGACGGTCCGCCACCACCTCGGGTTCGACCTGATCATCAGCGGACTGGGCGAGATTGCGCGTATACTTGCACTCTGGATATGCCGTGCAGCCGATGAATTTTCCGTGTCGCCCGAGGCGTATCGAGAGCTTGCTGCCACATGTCGGGCACGACTCGTCTAACTCTTCTTGGGTTACGTCTTTGCGCGCGACATCTCGCTCCTTCACTTCAATCTCCTTCTTGAATCTTTCCCAAAACTCAGATAGCAATGGTTGCCATTCCTGTTCGCCACGGGAAACTGCGTCTAGTTCGTCCTCTAGTCGCGCAGTAAAGTCATAGTCGACATATTGAGAAAAGTGTTGTGACAAGAACTTATTTACTACTTGTCCAACGTCGGTTGGTATGAAGCGTTTCTTCTCCAGAACGACATATTCCCGCTGTTGCAGTGTGGAGATAATACTCGCGTAAGTAGAAGGCCGACCAATACCGTAGGCCTCCAGCGTTTTTACTAGGCTGGCCTCAGTGTAGCGTGGCGGTGGTTCGGTGAAATGCTGTTCCGTTCTAATGGCAACGAGGTCCACGTCGTCACCTTCCTCCAGCGGTGGAAGCATTGTCTGCTGCTCCGCATCGGATTTCCGGTCGTCGCTGTCTTCCTGATATACGGACATAAAGCCAGGGTGTACCACAATGGAACCATTGGCGCGAAACGTGTTTCCGCTACCAGCCTCGAGATCGACCGCAACGGTATCCAGCGTTGCATGCACCATTTGACAGGCCACCGTACGCTTCCAGACTAAGTCATAGAGCTTGAACTGGTCCGCAGTCAGAGTGGATTGGATCTCGCTGGGGATTCTGGACGCCGCGGTCGGGCGTATCGCTTCATGCGCTTCTTGGGCGTTCTTTGACTTACTCTTATAGGTTTGTGCAGATTTGGGTAGATTGTCCTCGCCGTAACGTTCCACGATTAGTGCCCGAATCTCACTAACCGCCTCCTGCGCAAGATTCACGGAGTCTGTACGCATGTACGTGATCAGACCGACTTGATCCCCGTTTATTTCGACACCTTCATATAGCTGCTGGGCGGTCCGCATAGTACGCTGGGCGCTAAACCCGAGCTTGCGCGACGCCTCTTGCTGCAAAGTGGAGGTAATGAATGGTGCTGATGGGTTACGCCGACGTTTCTTCTTCTCGACCATGACAACCCTAAGGCGTTTGCCAGCGCGTTGGACTAGGTCTTGTTCTATACGGTGTGCTTGTTCTGCATTGGCAATCGAGAACTGTTCTAGCTTTTCGTCTTTGTATTTGGCAAGTTTGGAAGAGAAAGCGCCTTTCTCAGATTTTGCATCGGCTTCTATAGTCCAATATTCCCGCGACTCGAATCGCTCTATCTCCTGTTCTCGTTCCGCTATCAATCGTAACGCTGGACTCTGCACACGACCAGCCGACAGCCCCCGGCGCACTTTTTTCCACAGCAGGGGAGACAGGTTAAAGCCCACAAGATAATCCAGTGCCCGTCTCGCTTGCTGCGCATTGATGAGATTGGTTGAGAGTTCTCTCGGGTGTTCGATGGCGTCTTGTATCGCCCGTTTTGTGAATTCGAAAAACGCCACCCGATGTACCGGCTTACCGTCAAGCACGTTCCTTTCCTTGAGAATCTCGTGTAGGTGCCAAGAAATTGCCTCTCCCTCGCGGTCCGGATCCGTTGCCAGATATAGGGCGTCAGAGCGAGCCACGGCACGGGCAATCGTGTCCACGTGCTTTTTGTTTTTGTCGATCAGTTCGTAATGCATGTCGAACCCGTTGTCGGTATCCACCGCGCCGCTTTTTGGTAGTAGATCTCGTACGTGGCCATAGGAGGCTAGTGCCTTGAAATCCCGGCTCAGGTATTTCGTTATGGTGCGGGCCTTAGCGGGGGATTCGACAACAATCAGATTTTTTGGCATCTGTGCTATCGGCCATTCGTGGTCAGAAAAAGGTTTGGTGAATTTCTACAACAAGGAGTGGATGGGTCACGAATGCGTGACTTAGGATCGGCTCACGTATCAATGTAAATGGGCCTGCACTCCATCCAGGACAAGATCCTCGGCCCATGTGTACGTATTTTCCCTGTCAGGCCGATTACACAATACCATCATGATCACCCACTTGACATGTTCAAGATCTATTTCTTCAGACTCAAGCGCCATGACGCGGTCTAGCACTAGCTCGCGGGTATGAGGATCTAGAACCCCCGATTGCTCCAATGATAACAGCAGGCCTCGAGCCTCCGAGTCGATCTTGCCGAGTTCATCAGGGGCAAAATGCCGCACGGACTTACAGCTGCCCCCGGAAATAGGCGCAGTTTGCTGTTCGCATAGCAGCGATAAATCCTCAAGCCAGCCGAAGGCCTTGTTGATCTCACCGTGTCCAAATCCGGCCTGAGTTAGCTCTGCCGCCAACGTTTCTTGATCGGGTTGCAGTTCTGCATCTTCGATCATGTAGTTTTCAAAAAGGTAAATCAGGACTTCCAGCACGTTTTCTTTCATGTTATCGACCTTGCGTTAGGCAGTGCGGATGTATGTACCGCCTGGACACGCTTCAATCAAGCCCTGTAACTCCATCTTTAACAGCATGGTACAAACGGCGTCCGGCGTCAATCGACTTCTTTCAATCAGACGATCGACGGAGGTCGGTTCGTAGCCTATCAGCTCTAGTAATGGAGCGTCTTGCGTTTTTTTCAACGTAGGTACTGTCATGGCTTCCAGGCTTTTCGCCCTGGGCCTTGTCCAGTGACCAAGTTCATCCAGGATATCTTGCAGATTTTCGACCAACTTGGCGCCGTCGCGGATCAAAGCATTACATCCCCGAGATAGCGATGAGTGAATCGGGCCGGGAATAGCAAAGACCTCACGCCCCTGGTTGGCCGCTAGGCGGGCGGTGATCAATGAACCGCTGAGTTTGGCGGCTTCGACCACAAGAGTGCCTGCGGATAAGCCGCTGATTAGACGGTTGCGACGCGGAAAGTGATTACGTCGTGGCGGAGTGCCGATGGAGAACTCGGACACTATGGCGCCGCTTTTCATGATTTGATCAGCGAGTTCTTTGTGGCGATGTGGGTAGATCTGGTCCAATCCGCATGCTGCGACAGCGATTGTGGTGCCTCCGACGGCCAGCGCCCCTCTGTGCGCCACGGCGTCTATGCCCAATGCCATGCCACTAGTAATCGTGAATCCAGCCTCTGCTAGGTGTGCCGCGAAGGTGCGCGCGTTGTCACACCCACTGGCGGATGGGTTGCGGGAACCAACTATTGATATTTGTGCGTTCTTTAGCACAGCCACGTCACCTGCTACGAACAACAACAGGGGTGGATCCGGTATTTCGCGCAGTAATGGCGGGTACCTTTGGTCTTTAAAGGTCAGCAAGTGATGTTCTGGCTGCTCCAGCCAGTCGCGATCTTGCTTGATACGACTGTGCGCCTTCCGTGATAGGCAACCATCGTCCCCACCTTCTGCCAGAAATTCGCTTAATTCATTAGACTTCGCCGATAGCGCTAGTGTCGCGTCACCGAAGCGTCTGATCAGGGTGAGTTTGGCCGCCAGGCTCACGCTTGGCAGATGATGCAGTGTGAGCCAAGACGTGAGATCGTCCTTAATCATTGCTTGTGCCTTATCCATGGCAACGTCCCTCTGATATGTCCGTTGTTTAGACTCTGGGGAGATTGCGCCCGAAAGTCAATGGCGTGCATCAGCACGCCCGCACCTCCCCTGCTATGTCTTCAAGGAGTTCGAACTATATCCAATACGTGAATGGCGCGGGTAGCCGTCAGAACTAGGGCGTAACTCATCTTTTCGAACGTCCGGAATATCATCAATAAACCGGAACGTTCATCCGGCAGTTCATAGGGCTCACCGGTCACAGGGTCGATCTGAGCCCCCCGGTGACGCATAATCTGGAGTATATTCCCTTGTTCAATGCCGTCGCGCTCGCCCAAGGTCACAGTCACAATGGATAGCGGTCCGACCTCAATGACCCCGCCGGGGGCGCTTAGTATCAGTCCCTCAACATCATGGTTCGGCGCACTAGGAAAATAGTACGGTAGAGCGATGTCTTTCTCAGCCGGCACCAATCTGTCTGTCGGGCCGATTTCCTGGCGTGAGCGTACAATTTCCATCTTCGCAGGATCGCCTGCTCTCAACAGCTTGGCATCGCCAAGTGAAATGGCTTCTTGGCCAAGCACTTCATGGGTTTCGGGGTGCACAAAAATTTCCCCCAGCCGAAAAATCCGATAAAACTCGTCGGGGCTCACAATCCCTCGGGCATAAAACTGGCTCATCTTTCCTAGCACAATATCGTCTTCCACACCCTCCGTAACGTACCCGGCAGTGTCTAGTTCGCCCTCTTGTATAATCAGCGGGTCTGTCAAGAATGGGATGATGGCATTCGGGGGTATGGTTGGGATCGCGTCCTCCAGGGGTTCTGCACGTACACTGGGGGATAGTTGCACTGTGTTACGCAGCAAACGTAGCTGTGGCTGACCATCGACTGAGGTCATTACCAGCACGTCTCCCGGATATATCAGATGGGGATTCTTAATCTGCTCATTTTGCTTCCAAATCTCCGGCCACCTCCAAGGATCCGCAAGAAAGCGCTTCGAGATTCCCCATAGCGTATCTCCCTCTGTCACGGTGTAGCGGTCGGGGTGATTCGGATTTAGTTCAACTGATTGGGCCCATGCGACACCGACGATTGCTAGGGTAGCCGCGATGAGCAATGAGCAACAGGATATTGCTAGCTGGTTTGTCTTCATTTTTTTAACGGCCTCGATGCGAGTCTAGCCCATATGGGGAAATACGCCAATGCGATAAGATGGGTTTCTAGCTCATTGACGGATAAGCGGTCAAATCCTAATTAGTTGTGAGCGGATGCAGGGTACGGTGTAGTTATATCCTCTCGACCAGCACTGCGCCACAGAAAAACGCGACCCCATGCCTTTTCGGCAGCGGACATATCGCGATCGACACCCGAAGGCTCAAAATGGACATAAAACACTTGGTACTATAATCGTATTGGCAGATTAGATTCGGGCTGCGCCCGCCCGCTCGCTTGTTCAATCGATCGAGAAAAGGGGTTACAATTTTGAGTCGCAACGGCTACAAAGAACATCATGGCGATTCTCGATATTTTATACTACCCCGACCCTCGGCTGCGTCAGATAGCTGCCCCTGTGGAACATGTCGATGGCGAGACCAAGAGGCTCATCGATAACATGGCAGAGACCATGTATCAGGCTCCGGGTGTGGGATTGGCCGCGGTGCAAGTCAACGTGCCTAAGCGTATAGTAGTGATAGACATCTCAGAGACCAAGGATGAGCTAAAGGTTTTCATCAACCCGCACATCATTCAACGAGAAGGGCAGATCGAGATCGACGAAGGCTGCTTGTCGGTTCCCGGAGTCTATGCGCCTGTCAAACGCGCCCAGCGAATACGGGTGCGGGCTATCGATAGGGAGTCTAAGGAGTTCGAGTTGGAAGCTGTCGGTCTACTCGGCGTATGCATTCAGCACGAAGTGGACCATCTGTCCGGCAAGATGTTTGTAGATTACCTCTCGCGGCTCAAACAGGATCGCATCCGCAAGCGCTTACAAAAGGAACAGCGGCGCGCACCAAATCAGCCGCCGCTTCCAGCTTCAGTTATAGCCCTGTAGTCACATTTCACCGGCCGCCGCGCTATCCGTTTGGTGGCAAAAAGCGGCAGTTGACACCAATCATGACACTTAGAATCGTGTTTGCAGGTACGGGGCAGTTTGCCGTGCCCTGTCTCCAGGCCTTGGCGCAAAGTAAGCACGCCGTAGTGGCAGTTTATACTCGGCCCGATCGACAAGCGGGCCGCGGCAGACGGGTCATCCACAGTCCGGTCAAGCAGCTCGCCATGGCGCAAGGACTGGAGATTCGCCAACCGGCAACGCTCGATGGCGAGCTAGATTTCTTGCGTGCCGCGGCCGCCGACGTCATCGTGGTAGTGTCGTTCGGACTAATTTTGCCCGCTGCGGTGTTGGCGATTCCCCGCTATGGATGCATCAATGTGCATGCGTCGTTGCTGCCGCGGTGGCGCGGTGCTGCCCCTATAGTAAGGGCGATCGAGGCCGGCGATTCAATCACCGGTGTCACGGTCATGCAGATGGATGAGGGATTAGATACTGGAGATATTCTGTTGCAATCGCAGCAGGCCATACAACGCGCAGATAACGCCGGGACCCTACGGGAGCGTTTGGCCGCATGCGCTGCGACCGCACTTATGAGTGCCTTAGCAGCGCTGCCGAAGGGACAGTTAGACAGACGCCACCAGGACAACCGAGAGGCGTCGTACGCGCACAAGGTGCGCAAGCAGGAGAGCGAGTTGGAGTGGAATTGCGGTGCCGCTGAGTTGGCGCTCAAGGTCCGCGCATTCAATCCCTGGCCCGTAGCGACCACTCATCATGGTAAGACCCGACTTCGGGTGTGGGGTGCGAAGCCCGTTGACTCGACCGCTCATCAACCGTTCGGGACCATCGTTGGCAGCAACAACAACGGCATTCTAGTGCAGACGGGTGCAGGAGGGTTGCTGTTAACATGCGTTCAACGGCCGGGCGGCAAAGTGCTTGCAGCGAGGGATTTCCTCAACGGCTATGCACTGTCCATCGGGGATCGATTGGGCTCTATATTGTGCTAACCCAAAGCACAGTCGGCATGAAACATTGTTTGCCGGGAGTGGAGGCGCGCGCTGTGGCCGCACGGATCGCTCTGCAGGTTGTCGACCAGGGCAGATCACTCGACGATGCCCTAGAGCATTGTGTTGCAGCCGCAGGGAAAAACTGCCCTCGGGCGCTGGTTCAGGAGATCTCATATGGTGTTGTGCGGCACTACTGGTCGTTAGAGCGCACCGCAGCTAAGCTGATCCGCAGCCCGATCCGGAATCGAGACCGCGATGTACACGCTCTTGTGCTAGTTGGCCTATATCAACTTCGATACATGCGTGTCCCGCCTCATGCGGCCGTATCAGAAACGGTAGAGGCGGCAGCGGCACTGCATAAACCTTGGGCTAAGACGCTAGTGAATGGTGTATTACGGGCCTTTCTCAGAAAACATTCGAGCTCCCACAGTGCGGTTGCGGAATCGAGCGATGATCATCCGCGGTGGTTGCGTGAGCGCATAAAGGCTGCCTGGCCGGACCACTGGCGCACCATTTTTGAGGTCAATAATCAACCGCCTCTTATGATGCTAAGGGTTAACTTACGCGCTATATCAGGCGAGCAGTACTTACAAAAGTTGGAGAAGGTCGACATCTCGGGTTGGCAGCACCCCTATGTACCCAGCGCACTTGCACTGGTGCGATCCATACCGGTTCGCAAGTTGCCCGGATTCGAGCAGGGTTTAGTATCGGTGCAGGATGTTGCGGCCCAAAGGGCGGCTTATCTGTTGGACCTCACACCCGGCCTGCGAGTGTTAGACGCGTGTGCCGCACCAGGTGGAAAGACCGCACATTGCTTAGAGCTCCAGGGTGATCTTGAGATTGTTGCGCTGGACCGTAATACAGAAGGTGTCGAACGACTGCAGGCGAACCTTAGTAGACTGGGTTTTGGTGCACGCTGTGTCGTCGCAGATGCGTGTGCGCGAGCTGATTGGTGGGACGGTATGCCGTTCGATCGTATCCTCATTGATGCTCCGTGTTCCGCCACTGGAGTTATCCGAAGGCATCCGGACATCAAGCACAACCGCATACCTGCAGATGTTGCAGCCGTAAAGACGGTGCAGCGGCAGCTTCTGCAATCTCTGTGGCCGCTGCTCGCCCCTGGGGGGAAACTTCTATATGTGACTTGTTCGATATTGCCGGATGAAAACGAGGAACAAATCGCCTGCTTTTTGCAGGCGACACCCGATGCGGGAGAGGTGCCTTTGGTAGTTGAAGAGGGTATCGTTCGCACCCATGGGATTCAACTACTCCCCCAACTAAACGGTGGCGATGGCTTTTTTTATGCATGTTTAACGAGGGTTGGCTCGGACGGTGAGTTCAGACAGACGACTAGGGCGGATGGCAACGAGGCTGCGCAGAGCTAGGTTGGGCCGACATCTCCTTGTTGGCGGGTTGATATGCACCTTGATGTGTTGGCCAGTACTGTCAGCTCGGGCGGATTTTCAAGTCATCGCCATAGTGTCCACAATTTCTGGTTCAGAACTGCAGGTGTCAGGGACACTCGACCTTGATCTGAGCGAGGCGGCCGAGACCGCTATCGATAAGGGAGTCCCTGTGGTGGTTCAGATAAGGCTCGCCCTTTACCGGCATCGGCCTTTAGTCTGGGATAAGAAACTGTCCCAGTGGTCCGTTCGTTTCCGCATCCGCTACCACGGTCTTTCTGGCCGCTACATCGTGGACAACGACCGTGAAGACGGAATCGAATCTTTCGCCTCTATTCAGCAGGCTCTGCAGTTTGTGGGAGACCTTGGGCCTTGGACTCTGGAATTGCCGGAGGGACAGGATAGCGGAGGTCGATTTCGGCTGGCTGTGCGTACCCGGTTGGACATCGAATCGCTGCCAGCGCCTTTGCGCCCACTGGCATACACATCTCCAGCGTGGCGTCTAGATAGCAGGTGGACCCAGTGGCGGCCTGAATCATGATGCGTTATCTGATCGGCCCTGTCCCTGCCGTTATCTTGTCGCTCACGCTGCTGGGTGCCCTGTTCATGCTCACTACAGCGGCCCAGCACTCCACTGCGTTCGGTGAACAGTACTCATTATTACTTGCTGTTAACCTTTTGGGGATAGTCGCCTTAGCCGCACTCATCATCGTAAATCTTTGGCGTTTAGTCCGGCAGTTCCGTGCGCGGGTGCTCGGCTCGCGGCTTGCAATGCGTTTTCTTGGGGCATTTGTGCTGCTGGCCGTGTTGCCATTGGCCATCGTTTATTACTTTTCCGTGCAGTTTGTGAGCAGAGGTATCGATAGTTGGTTTGATGTGCGCATCGAGCAAGCACTGGATGACGCCTTGCTGTTGGGACGTGCCTCCCTTGAAGCGATCAAACAAGACGTCATAGAGAAACTCCAAGAGAGTGCGGATCGACTAGGGGAATCGCAATCAGAGCTGGAGACAATCAGTCTGCTGGATGAACTCCGCATTCAGGGAGACTACGAGTCAATGAGTGTTTACACCCCAACTGGTGGAATCATTGCTTACAGCGCGCAGGAGGCCGGATCACTAATTCCTGACACCCCGGATGAGTCAATTCTTGCCCAACTGCGACAGGGTCAAGTATACGCGAGCCTAGAGCCACTTACAGGTGAGGGTCTGCAGCTACGTGTCGTAGTGCCAGTGCAATCACGTGGGGTGAGCGAGCCTGACCAGGTGCTTCAGATTCTCCTGCCCTTGCCGCTGCGCTATACCAAGTTGGGTCAAAGTGTTCAAACGGCTTCTGCAGAATACGAGCAACTGGTGTACCTGCGCGGACCGTTGAAATTCAGCTTCGTGCTCACGCTGACATTGGTCACCTTGATGACCATGTTGATTGCAGTGTGGATCGCATTTTTCTTATCGCGCCGACTAGTTGCGCCGTTGCGGGATTTGGCCGAGGGGACGCGGGCTGTCGCCGGCGGTGACTATGGCAAACAACTTCCTGTTACGAGCACAGACGAGTTGGGTGTCTTAGTGCAGTCTTTTAATGAGATGACTCGGCAGATACACCATGCGCAGAGTGAGGCACGGAACAGCCAAAGAGAGGCCGAGGAACAGCGAACTTACTTGGAGACTGTGCTAAGGCATCTGTCTTCCGGAGTGCTGTCATTCGATCGCAAGCATAGGTTGCAGACCTATAATGCCACCGCGAACCAGATACTAGGATTGGATCTGAGCGAGAGCCATCGGTTAACCATGGCGGAGATAGCTGGCAAACACGAGCGCATCGAACCGCTGGCCTCTATCATCAGTGATGGCTTGGCGCAAAATGTGTCGGAATGGCAAGGTGAGGCCACGGTCTTCGGTAGGCACGGGAGGCAAGTATTGATCTGTAGGGGTACACGACTTCCCATCGAAGGGCCAAGGCGCGGTGGCGCCGTAGTTGTCTTTGATGATGTAACAGATTTGATTCAAGCCCAACGCGATGCCGCTTGGGGAGAAGTGGCACGCCGCCTTGCTCATGAGATCAAGAATCCATTAACACCCATACAGCTTTCCGCTGAGCGTATCCGTCACAAGTACTTAGGGAAACTCCCTAAGGATGATCGTAACGGGCTTGACCGTGCCACCAGAACCATCGCACAGCAGGTTGAGTCGATGAAACTTATGGTCAATGCGTTCTCGAACTACGCGCAACCCGTAAACATGCAGCTGGAGCCAGTTGTACTGAATCGTTTGGTGAGAGATGTGGTGGAACTCCATGGTCATCAGGATGCGCCAATGGATGTGAGGTTGCAGCTTGACCCCGCTATTCCCCAAATCTCCGCCGACGCGGGTCGTCTTCGACAGGTCTTGAATAATGTGATCATCAATGCCCGAGATGCATTGCGTGGTGTGGAGCACCCTGTATTGCAGATTACTACGCGAGGATTCTTAGAGGCTGAAGGTGGATACGTGGAGTTGCGAGTTGAAGACAATGGCCCGGGATTTGCAGAGCGGCAGTTAGAACGTTTGTTTGAACCTTATGTCACCACCAAAGAAAAAGGAACGGGGCTTGGACTAGCGATCGTGAGGCGCATTGTTGAGGAACATGGCGGAACAATCCGGGCAGAGAATGTGGATCCTCATGGAGCCGCAATCGTTTTGCGAATACCGCTGCAGGCAGCGCGCAGCATGGCCAACACAGATCCGAATTTGAAAGTGCCACGCTTTAAGGTATCTGGGGACCCAATCGGATGAACACTCAGACCATTTTGGTGGTGGACGATGAGCCTGATATCCGTGGCATTGTCAAAGAAATTCTGCAGGACGAGAACTATACCGTGGTCACCGCCGAGAGTGCCGAAGCCGCTCAATCTGCACGTCAAAGACATCATCTGGACCTGGTTCTGCTCGACATATGGATGCCGGGCACAGATGGCATTTCGCTGCTTAAGGAGTGGTCTGCAGGGGACGGTTTAGAGGTTCCCGTGATCATGATCTCTGGGCACGGAAATGTGGAAACGGCGGTGGAGGCGATACGGTTGGGGGCATATGATTTTCTGGAAAAACCGTTATCCACAGCGAAACTGCTCGTTACTCTAGAGCGAGCGTTACAGCATTATCAGCTACGCAAAGAAAACGTACGTCTGCGTAGTCGGCTCGAGCCAGCATCCATCTTGATCGGCAAAAGTGCGGCGTTGGAAGCCCTGAGGAGAACCATCGCACGCGTCGCGGCAACTGACAGCCGGGTATTGATTACCGGAGAACCGGGTTCCGGTAAAGGCGTGATCGCTCGTTGTCTGC
>JAOTYS010000455.1 GCA_029861795.1 Gammaproteobacteria bacterium
ACTCAGTCTGGCAGACCTTAACCTCCTCATCCAACTTATTCGCCGGACTCGGCGCACGGCTTCGCACATCGCTTGTTAAATAGTGACTTGAAAAAGGGCCAGCTTGTCCCCATCTATTTAGCTACATAACTTGTGAGGCTCCGATGAAACAAAATCTACGTAGGCGAGACTCTTGGGTCCGATTGTTTTTCATTGTGCTCTTTGCGCTTATATACAGCGTTGCAGAAGTGGTCCTGTTTGCAGTGGTCGTCGTACAGTTCGGCTTCGTTTTGATTAGCGGAGAACGCAACCAAAAACTGCTCAGATTTGGTGCAGACTTAAGTAGGTTCGTTTACGATATCTTGCGCTACGTGACCTTCAACTCAGACGATAGACCATTCCCATTCTCGGACTGGCCTGTAAGCGGACATCAGGGTTCGGCGACAACGTAATCGAGCCGTTGAGCCTAGCCTTTAGCAACAGCGTCCAATTCCTCGACGGGCGTCAATGTGCCGCTCGGGTATTTGAAATACCTTTCCCGCTTAAGATCTCTGAAGTGGACGGTGATTTGTAACTGAAGGTTGCGCTTTGACTCCTCAAAAGCTTGCTCGACGCTTTGCAGCATGGGCTGACCTACGCGTTGCATCCATTGCTGCGAACGCCCCTCCACAAGCAGCACATCGACATGCACGAACGCGGCCTTTGGATCACCCTCCCCGACGAGGAACACGTCTCTTCTGATTCCCCGGCTTTTACAGTTGTTGATCCGCACCCCACCGACTTCCGCCAGCGTACGATGAAAATCGCTAAACAAGTCTTCGAAATTAACTGTCTGGGTGATGTTACTGGAATACTCTAAAGTGATGTGTGGCATCTTAAGAAGTCCTTGATCCGAAAAATCTTGCGAACTTATCAGCGAACTAGAGAAATATCTATTCGGGCTTGAGGATCTGACCGTAACATGTTTTCACAAAGGCGCGCGAAAACTTACCACTGTCAAGATCCTCTCGCACACGCTCGACAGTGCGATGCTCGCTAGCTCCGTAGCCCCCAGCGCCCGGGGACTCGATCACAACTTTTTCCCCGGCTTTCACCCTCACGTTCATCGGCTTGTTCGCCAAGGTCGAGACCTTGCCGGTCGCATCCACATGTTCGAACTTTCCTGAAGCGCCGGGCCGCCCCCCAAAGATACCCCACGGGCGATGGGTAAAACGCTCACCAGCGCCATTGAAGTCACAGGTGTGGTTCAACGGTCGAATGACACGCCGCAACCCCATACCGCCGCGATACTCCCCGGCCCCGCCCGAGTTCTCGACAAGACCATAGCTCTCCACCACCAGCGGATATTCCATCTCAATGGCCTCCACCGGCAGGTTAGAGGTGTTGGTGATGTGTACTTGAACACCGTCCTTGCCGTCTTTGGAAGCGCGGGCGCCACTGCCGCCCCCCAAGGTTTCGAGATAGACATAGGATCGATTAGTACGTGGGTCGACACCGGAGAACACCGCAGTGGTGTTGGCACCATTGGACGCACCGATTACTTTGTCGGGCAAAGCGTCTCTCAGCGCGCCGATAATCACGTCGATCACCCGCTGACAGGTATTTGCTCGCGCCGCAACCGGCGCCGGGAAACCCGCATTCAAAAGACTGCCTTGCTCCACAATGATCTCTGGGATATCCAGCACGCCTTGATTGTTAGGAATATCAGGATCGAGTAGCGCCTTTAGCGCATAACACACCGCCGACTGGGTAGCATTCAACGTGACGTTGATGTTGCCATCGACCTGGGTGGCGGTTCCGGAAAAATCGAATCGAATCTGATCACCGTTGACTTCGATACGTAGCGCAATGGGAATATCCGTAGCACCTAATCCATCGTCGTCCATTACATCTTGAAACTCATACACCCCATCGGTAATCTCTGCAATCGCGTCACGCATACGCCTAGACGTTCGACCCACGATATCTTGGAACGCTTGCTGCACTGTATCCATGCCATAGCCTTCCACGATTTCGTGCAAGCGACGTGCACCCAAACGACAGGCCGCGACTTGGGCGAAGTAATCGCCACGGCGTTCCTCCGGCACCCGCACATTGAGTAGCAGCAGACGAAACAAATCGCCATTCAATTGACCCCGGCTGAACAATCGCACAACCGGGATACGCAGCCCCTCTTGATAGATCTCGGACATCCCGCCCGCCATGCTGCCCGGCACCGCACCACCGACGTCGGCGTGATGGGCGATATTGCAGATAAATCCCAACAGCACCCCGTCACAGAATACCGGTGTCACCATATTGATATCCGGCAGATGGGTGCCACCCGCTTCATGCGGATCATTGGCGACGAAGATGTCGCCTTGGTGTAAATCGTCGCCATAGTGCTCGATGAGATACCTCATCGTTCCCGTCATAGAGGCGATATGAACGGGCAATGACGCCTCTGCTTGCACAATAAGCCGACCGGTGGCGTCAACCAAGGCGGTAGAGTGGTCGCGTCGTTCCTTGATGTTGGTGGAATAGGCGCTTCTCATCAGCGCGATAAAAGTCTCATCGGTCACCGACTTCAACGCGTTAAACAAGATCTCCAGAGTGATGGGATCTAGCTGGCTGGGCTTATTCATGCAGGCGAACCTTTATCAGTAAATTCATCGCTTGGTCGACACGCACCTGATCACTTGGATGGACCACCGTCGTCGTATCCAGTTGTTCGATAATGGCGGGGCCGTCGAAGCCATCACCCGCCCGCAGCGTGGGCCTATCATAGACTGGCGTGTCCTGCGGCCCGTTCGCGTCAAAATACACTTGCCTGACTTCCTTTGGGCTGGGTTCCTCGCCCCCGGTCTTGGGCGTAGTTAAGCGCTCGATGGCGGTCAACTTTGCGCTCGCTGTCACCCGCAAATTTATGATCTCGACGGGATCATCTGGATTGTGAAAACCATAATGTCGCTCATGGGCAGCGAAGAACAACTGATATAGCTCATCAGTGCTAGGTATGGAGACGATTCCTGGGTCGCCTTCATCTCCTAGATACACCGGTAGCTCAAAGTTCTGCCCTTGGTAGCGCATGTCGAAAGACGCCCGCAGCCGTCGCTCAGCCTGTACCACACCCTCTTGATCAAACCATGCCGACGCCGTGTCCGCGAGCTCATGCATAACGGCCTCTATGGCTGAGCGATTTGTCTCATCCAGCGAAATGCGGGTGGACTGTACGAAATCCTCTTTCAGATCAGAAACGATCAGACCTTGGGCACAGAGAATCCCTGGAGCGGCAGGCACTATGATCTCGCCGATGCCTAGTTCCCTAGCGACCGCAGCGGCGTGTAACGGGCCCGCCCCACCAAAGGCCATCAAGGCGCATTCCCGTGGGTCGTGACCACGCTCTACCGAAATGGTACGAATGGCCCGCACCATATTCGCGGCCACGATCCCGAGCGACCCCAATGCGGCCTTTTCGACTGAAAAGCCTAAGCGCTCGGCGATTGGCTCAAATGCCTTCCGCGCGGAATCACGTTGCAACGCCATACGCCCACCCAAAAGCCCCTGGGGTGAAAGACGTCCGAGCACAAAGTTGGCATCGGTAACAGTCGGCTTGGTGCCACCCCTGCCATAGCATGCTGGCCCCGGATCGGCGCCTGCACTCTGGGGACCGACCTTCAACAAGCCGTCCCGGTCGAACCACACCAGCGAACCGCCGCCCGCTCCCACTGTGTGAACGTCTACGGTAGGTAAACGTATAGGAAAATCAGCAACTTCTCGCGTAAAACTAATATCGTACTCAAAGTCCTCTATGAGACACACGTCGGCGCTGGTACCACCCATATCCAGGGTAATTACGTTGCCGCGACCCGCCTCTCGCCCCGCCTGCACCGCACCCAGCACGCCCGCCGCGGGTCCGGACAGTGCTGTACGAACCGGGAAGCTGCGGGAACGCTCAAGCGACATCAAGCCACCGCTGGATTGA
>JAOTYS010000456.1 GCA_029861795.1 Gammaproteobacteria bacterium
TCTCCCTCCTCGCGTAGTTGTTTCACAGACTTGTTGAGATCCTCGTCGACTATAGTCTCTTCGTCGAGGTCAGGTGTGGATGCGAGAAACTCGTCGATTTGAATCATCAGAACCGGGCAATTGCTGGCCCAGGCGACTGGGGCCAGCACGAGCGCGCCGGCGAGTAACCACACTTGAATTTTCATGATTAACCTCCTCTCGTCTAAGCTTCATGCGCGCGGTTAATCCGATCAACTTTGGCTATATTTCGCCAAAGCGTCGCGAATCATCTGCACTGACTCTGGAGCTTCGGTCCGCTTGAACAGCAGCTCCTCGGTATTCTCATAATCGCCATACAGGTCGTGATTGGTCTTCTTAGCTCTGGTAATCGCGGCACCCTCCAAAATGGCCCCCGCAAACAACCCTTTCGACCGCGAGTATGAAACGATTGGTGTTTGCAGAAACACATCCAGATTAGCGCTACCCTCGCGCCCCACCGGACCCGCCGCAATCCCGGCCTCGGCACCAACGATGGGCTTGCCGCCTAAAAGCGTTGTCAACCCTTTGTCATTCATGATAAGCATCAATACGTCGACCGATTGTGCGCCAATTTGGGCACCGAACGTCAAGCTGGTCAAGCGGGTAAATACGGGCACACCCCAATCGCCATTTTCATGGCGACAACTCACCAGACCACGACCAAACTTACCGCCGATGCCTAATCCCCCCTGTAAGACCTCCGGAAACAAAGCGACACATTTTGCTTTCTGTAACAAACCCTTTGGAATCCGTTTGTCGGGAGATTGATTCATTTGTTCATCAAGCATAGTGACAGCCTTCTCCGTCCATTTGCCTGGTTCAAATACATCTGCTCCAACGCTCTCTTCCCCCTCGGCCGTATCGGCCGAAGCAAACGGCGTAAGGAACAGACTTAAGATCAAAGCCAAAATGGTCGCACTTATGTTCTGTTTCATGATGTAGTCTCCTGAAATTATCTTAATAGAAATCGTTACCACCTTATCCTGGCGAATAGCGTTGGAATTAGGATATAGACTCAGCACGACTACATAGAGTCACAATCGAGGCAACACGGGCCGCGAAGAACGGTACTGAAACGCAAAAGGGGCACAACCTTAGGACACGGAGGTTCTTTATGGGAGCAGCGAAGAAGGCTAGTGACCCGTAGCCAGCTGCCGTAGTCCTTCGAGCGCCACGTCGCGCATGTCTGAATCCAAGTCAGTGGAATAGATCACATAGGCAGGCAAAACAAACACTGGCGCATCGGCGACACGATTCAGTTCACCTGTGTCCAGATGCCGCGTAACACTTCTGGCCGGCAAATAGCCAGCCCCACCGTTGGCAAGGATATACTGCAATCCAATGGCACTGGAATCAACATGGAAGTAAGGGTGAGACAGTTTGGGATAGTGGATACTGTGGAATGCACGGAACTCCGTCCCCCAATCCACGTACACATAGTTTTCTCTGGAAGTTGTTAGCGCTGTGGACTCTGTAGACACCAATATCAGTTCCGTTTCGAACAATTTTTCCACATGATAACCCGGTCGGTGCTGGGGGGTGTACATCACACCGATGTCTAGGGTGCCATCGACGACATGATTCACGAGCGTTTCTGCTATGCCTCGTTCAGCACGAATGGCAACATCTGGCGCATGGACCCGCATCCATGACACCCAATTTACAAGAAGCTGGTCCCATAGACTTATCTGGGCACCCACAGAAAGCACCGCTCTAAACCCGGACGGAAGCGCGACTTCGTGCCGCGCCTGGTGCCAAACCCGCACCAATGTAGTGGCATAGCGTTCAAATTGCTCGCCAGCAAACGTAGCAGTTGCACCGCTTTTGCTTCGATGGAATAACGGTTGCCCTAATTCCTGCTCTAGGGTGCGTATACGCGTACTGACCGTCGACTGCGTGACATGGAGCCGCTCGGCGGCTGTCACAAAGCTACCGGTCGCGATCACCTCGAGGAAGGTCCGCGCCAGAACAATATCCACGGTATTTGTCCCATTTTCGCCCGCGAGGAATCCGACTTTATCTATTAGAAAAGTAGATATCAACTATCTATAAAATTCGCTTGATAAAAACTAAAAACACCTCATATTTGCGCCTAACTTCAGTCAGGAGAGATGACATGGCAAACAAACATGTTGGCAGCGCACAGACTTCCGGCGCGCGAATCCGTGGGGCAACTCGGCGATTAATTACGAAGTTACTTCGGCGCCGAGCTCCACACAAAAGACCGGCGCCAGACAATCGTACCGAACCAAGCCAACGACTAGACAGGTAGTGGACGACCGTACCAGGCCACACGTTAGTGGGGGTAGATCATGAGCCTTAAGCAAGACAGTTCAGCCGAATTGTTAACAGACTATGACAAACACAAATCAATCGACGTGGTTGACGCTTTTGTCGACGAGTTAGAGCCAAATGCCGAGAGAGAACTGTATGAGTTCGATGCTACGCCAACCGGCCATAGGACTTCATCGCGCCGTGTCAACACACGCGCGCCAGCCTGGAAAATTATTGAGCAGTATCGTGAGGATAAATGGCTAAGAGATCAACTCAGAGAAGTCTATGATTGACAAACCCTCTCAACCTGGAACTGTTTCAAGAACAAGGTCTGTGCGTCTTCCGCACAGGTTAGTTGTACTTTGGGCCGGTATCTTAGTTATAACAGTCCTCAGTTGGCAATACTGGCACCAATTCGAAGCGGCAAGTGCTGAATTGATGAAGCACTGCAAAGAGCAGATTCAACAGATGGACATAACGGATTCGGTTGAAGCGACGACACTTACGGCCCAGTGTATCAAAGATAATCGCCGTTACCGCTTCTACTAGGATGCATTGGTTGAGACACTGGCCAGTCTCGAACTTCCGAAGCCGACCCTGAGGCGTCATTCAGCGACGATTTGCTCTTTAAGTTTAGACGAGGTGATCTTTCGAAAATCAAGATTTTCTAGTTCTGCAAGGCAAGTTTCTGCTTTGTTAAACCCAGTCATACTATACGATTGATTGAGCACTCCCGTGGGGCGGCATATAGTATTGAGCTGAGGTCACGTTCAAAATTCCACTCACATTCGTCTTTTTGGCGGCATCGTACGCATTGCTCGGAAGAATGGATGACGCCGAGTCTATCGTCGCCGAACTCCTCGAGTTACAGGCTAGCCTTAGTCTGTCAGAGTAGCGCTGGATTCTCGCTATAAGTCTCCGAAAAATCGTAAGCGGCAGTACAATGCCGCAAAGAAGGCGGACATACCAGAACATCCGCCGCTGCCACTTCCGACCAACCACTCTGCCGGCGATCTTGAGCAGGGGCACTTTAGCGGATGGCATGACGGAACCCCCCGAGCTTACGTTGTTGCCGAGCTTACGTTGTTGCCAAGCTTCACAAATACGCCGCACATGGGTTTGGACAACAAAACCCAGCCAATAGCGCGAGGAGCGCAATCAACAATCACAACGCTTCATCGTCACCCCTCGCTACGAGATGGTCGTCAACCGATCGTACCCAAACACGATGCACTCTTGCTTGAAGTGATCCATCGCGCGGTACAGGCGCATCTTGGCCGCGCTCAAGCGCAGGTTGAGGTGTTGCGCCATCTTGTCGAAGGACAAATCCTCACGAAAGCGAAGCGCCAATACTTCGCGGTCGCTGGCAGGTAACCGCGCCAACACTTTGTCTACTAAGGCTTTGGTTTCAAAGTTATCCACAAAATCTAATGGCTCCATGTTGACATCGGGCAACGCTTGACCTGTCAGTTCCCGTTCTTGTCGCTGCCTCTGTTTACGCAAAAGCGTACGACATTGGTTTTCGGTGACGCGGTATAACCAGGTACGAAACCCAGACCGACCCTCAAACTGATCGATTCGGCGGAAAACACGAGTCAATACCTCCTGACACGCATCCTCAGCGTCCGTCGGAGAGCGAAAGTA
>JAOTYS010000070.1 GCA_029861795.1 Gammaproteobacteria bacterium
TGAGGGGCCTCTCGGTGATCGCGGATAAGTGCCCATGAAGTGGGTGTTTGGCTCCCTGTTGGTGCTGAATGCGGCTTTGGTGCTTTGGGCGACTGGGCATCGGCAGGGGTCTGTTGACGGCATAGCCCAAAGCCTACCCGCAGTAAATCCGGCTGAGATGTTATTGCTGACGGAGAAGGTACTGCTAAGCCATAGCGAGACTGACAGTGCCACTTGTGTGCGTATCGGACCTTTTGCGCTCGAGCTCAATGCGGCCGTTGCGGCTAGTCGACTAGATGAATTGGGCATTTCCTACACCCGTCGCGCCATAAACGCCCGCCACATTCGGGCCCATCGGGTCTACATAGGCCCTTTTCAAGACATGAATGCCGCCAATCAGGCCCTGCGGGAGCTTCAGTTCCAGGAGGTCGAAGAGTATTATGTAATGAATGACGCAAATAGCCAGGTCGCTGTGTCGTTGGGCTTGTTTTCGCAACAAAACACCGCTGAACGTTATATTGAAGAACTTGCATCCAAGAACGTGTCCGCTCACTCTCGCGTGGAGGATCTAACATTGGGCGCTAGTCATTGGCTAGAGTTGCACAGCACAGAATCACCTGCCGCTTTACAGCAGCAACTTCGAACGGTCGATTGGGCAGAAGCCACGGCCGAGCTTCGAAATGCGCCATGTACCTGAAGGAACCCTATGGGGCCGGGGTTGATTGGTCGCTGCCGATTGCTCAGTTCCAAGACTTTCCCTACAATGCGGCTGCGCGTTTCACGGGCCCGCATAGCTCAGTTGGTAGAGCAGCTGATTTGTAAGATATTGCACCTTGCCGGGGAAACCCGCACAAGTGGAGGCGGCTAAAACGGGGAAACCTTTGGCATGGCAATCCCGTGCTACTGAGAGATGCGAAAATGGAGCGGAGTCGATCTTTGCTTAACATTGTTAGCTGAATGTGTGCAGAATCCTTCCGACCCCATAATTTGCCGCATTTCTCGGAGTGTAGAGACTTTACACCGCCCGCCTAACCAGTCATGAGTCGAGCAATTAGCGTTTCGTTGCGACCCCTCTGCATGGCGAAGAGAAAGTCCAGACCCCAAACGAGCGTGTTATGCCTCGGCTGCGAAAGCAGTAGCGGGTATGAATCAGCAGGCCGGGGGTTCGAATCCCTCTGCGGGCTCCATTGCGATGAAATCAGTGGTTAGCTGAGTATCCGACCTAGAATTTTAGGCGCTCCATTCGCCGTATCGAATGCGTTGGATATGTGAGAGTGGGTCAAATTATCATTGACAGATCACGGGAACCATCTGATAATTAACTGTTTATTTGCTGGGAGGGGTTCCCGAGCGGTCAAAGGGGGCAGACTGTAAATCTGTTGGCTCAGCCTTCGGAGGTTCGAATCCTCCCCCCTCCACCATCCGAGGCTTGGATGGGGAGGCTCCGGGCAATCGAAGGTCTGAGTCGCTGTCGGCTCCCAGTAATGGTTGGGTGTGGTGATTGGGAAAGCATCGGTAGTCGATTTGAGTGACTGACGATGATCTAACTTCTACTATCGCGCCTCTAGTATTTAGATGCGGGTGTGGTTCAATGGTAGAACCTCAGCCTTCCAAGCTGATGACGTGGGTTCGATTCCCATCACCCGCTCCAGCTAACGAAAATGGGGCCGGAGTCAATTTTGAGCGGAATTGTTAAGTCACTGTACGGTAAAGGTCGACCCCGACCCCATTTTTTCGGTGTTCCCAACAACAATCGAGTAAGTGCTGAGTGTCATTAACTTCTTCATATGAAACTAGTCTCTAGTTTCTAGTGTTTAGATGCCCACATAGCTCAGTCGGTAGAGCACTTCCTTGGTAAGGAAGAGGTCACCGGTTCAAATCCGGTTGTGGGCTCCAGTAAGTCGAATGGATATTCTGCCACTAGCAAAAAATAAGTGAGGTCTGATCGTGTCCAAGGCGAAATTTGAGCGAACGAAGCCGCATGTCAATGTTGGGACGATAGGTCATGTAGATCATGGGAAGACGACGTTAACGGCGGCGATGACGAAGGTGTTATCGGCGAGGTATGGAGGGGAGGCGAAGGGATTTGATGAGATAGACAATGCGCCGGAGGAGAGGGAGCGAGGGATAACGATAGCGACGGCGCATGTAGAGTATGAGACGGAGGCACGGCATTATGCGCATGTAGATTGTCCGGGTCATGCGGATTATGTAAAGAACATGATTACGGGGGCGGCGCAGATGGATGGAGCGATATTGGTGGTGAGTGCGGCGGATGGGCCGATGCCGCAGACGAGGGAGCATATATTATTAGCGAGGCAGGTAGGGGTTCCGTATATTGTGGTGTATTTAAACAAGGCGGACATGGTAGATGATGAGGAGTTATTGGAGTTAGTGGAGATGGAGGT
Organism: Gammaproteobacteria bacterium; assembly: GCA_029861795.1. The sequence goes on from JAOTYS010000070.1 coordinate 2,388, forward strand.
GAGGGAGTTATTGGACAAGTATGAGTTTCCTGGTGATGAGACGCCGATAATTGTGGGCAGTGCGTTGAAGGCGTTGGAGGGAGATGAAGGGGAGCAAGGGGTAGGGTCGATAGAGAAGTTAGCGAGTGCGTTGGACAGTTATATACCGGAGCCTGAGCGGGCGGTGGATGGGGCGTTTTTGATGCCGGTGGAGGATGTATTTTCGATATCTGGTCGGGGGACGGTAGCGACGGGGCGAGTGGAGAGGGGGATTATCAAGGTAGGGGAGGAAGTGGAGATAGTGGGGATCAAGGAGACGGAGAAGACGACGGTGACTGGAGTGGAGATGTTTAGGAAGTTATTGGATCAGGGGCAAGCGGGGGACAATGTAGGGGTATTGTTGAGGGGGACGAAGCGAGAGGATATTGAGCGTGGACAGGTGTTAGCGAAGCCGAAGAGTATAACGCCGCACACGAAGTTTGAGTCGGAGGTATATGTATTGAGCAAGGAGGAGGGGGGGCGCCACACGCCGTTTTTTAATGGATATAGGCCGCAGTTTTATTTTAGGACGACGGATGTAACGGGCAGTGTGGATTTACCGGAAGGGGTAGAGATGGTGATGCCGGGGGACAATGTGAAGGTAGTAGTGAGTTTAATCAATCCGATAGCGATGGAGGAGGGGTTAAGGTTTGCGGTGAGGGAAGGGGGAAGGACGGTAGGAGCTGGGGTGGTAACAAAGATTATTGCATGAGTGTTGGTGCCACACACATACGAATTCATCAATGGAAACTTGATGCAAAGTGAAAGTTGACGGTCAAAAAATACGGATCCGTTTGACAGCATTCGACCATCGAATGATCGATCACTCGGCCCAGGAGATCGTGGAGACCGCTAAACGTACGGGTGCATTGGTGCGTGGACCGATTCCGTTACCGACTAAGATGGAACGCTACACGCTCCTGAGATCTCCCCACACCGACAAGAAATCGAGAGATCAATTTGAGATTCGAACCCATAAACGCATCATGGACATCGTCGAGCCGACTGACAAGACTGTTGATGCACTGATGAAGCTAGATCTGGCTGCAGGTGTAGATGTCGAAATCAAGCTTAATTGAGTAAACGTAGACGCGGCGACTTTGTTCGCACAAATATAGGCAGGCATTTTTTTCCACTTCTGACGACTAAACGCATTGACGAAGAATATGGCACTGGGCTTGATCGGGAGAAAAATTGGTATGAGCCGGATCTTCGATGAAGACGGGCGCTCTACACCTGTGACCATCGTCCAGGTGCAACCTAATAGAGTCACCCAGGTTAAGACTGTCGATAAGGACGGATACGCGGCGCTGCAAATCACCACCGGAAATCGTCGCCCGAGCCGGGTAATCAAGCCGATGGCAGGTCACTATGCAAAGGCTGGTGTGGAGCCGGGTGTTGGCCTGTGGGAGTTTCGTTTGAATCCGGAACAGGCGGCAGAATATCAGCTCGGCTCAGAGCTCAATGTTAGTCTATTTGAGGCGGGCGCCAAGGTCGATGTGCAGGGCACTACCATTGGCAAAGGGTTCGCAGGGGTGATGAAGAGGCATGGCTTCGGTGGCGGTCGCGATTCTCACGGCAACTCTAAGGCCCATCGCAAGGCCGGGTCCATAGGGCAGAACCAAGACCCGGGAAGGGTTTTTCCTGGCAAGAAGATGGCTGGGCAAATGGGCTCGGCACATCAGTCGCAACAGGCCCTGGAAGTGGCGGCAGTTGACGCTGAGCGCAATCTGATCTTGATAAGAGGTTCGATACCCGGTGCGCGCGGGTCGGATGTGGTCATCAAGCCGTCGGTTAAATCGACAGGCAACTGACGTGGGTAACGACTAGTGGACCTTAGGGTACATGGAACGGATGGCAGCAAATCGGCAAAGTCCTTGACCGTCGCCGAAAGTGCTTTCGGTGCTACGTTCAATGAGCCGCTGGTGCACCAGGCGGTAGTTTGCTATCAGGCGAAGGCCCGAGCTGGTACACGTGCTCAAAAGAACCGGTCAGCGGTTCGCGGAGGCGGTGAGAAGCCATGGCGGCAGAAGGGTACAGGTCGCGCCCGGGCGGGCACTATTCGCAGTCCGCTATGGCGGGGCGGTGGTAAGGTGTTCCCCGCGATGCCGCGAGACTTTTCGCAGAAAATCAATAAGAAAATGTTCCGTGGTGCGATGCGTTGCATTATTTCTGAACTTATTCGCCAGGAGCGACTGGTGCTAGTGGACGAATTGGCAATCGAATCGCACAAGACCAAGCAATTGCTGGCGAGATTAAACGGATTGACGGGTAACGATGTTTTGATTGTGGTAGAGAAAGTGGATGACAACTTGAAACTCGCAACGCGAAATCTGCCCAAGGTGGATACGTGTTCGGCGAGGACATTGGATCCCGTCGATTTAATAGGTCACGAGAAAGTGTTGATAACCGTCGCCGCGATCAAACAGGTGGAGCAGGTTCTGCAATGAAGGATGAGAGGTTATACCAAGTCCTGCTGGCTCCTCATGTCTCTGAAAAGGGCACACTGCTTGCAGATAAGCATAAACAGTTTGTTTTTAAAGTACTGGATAAAGCCACTAAACCAGAAATCAAACGCGCGGTGGAAACCGCGTTCAAGGTTGAGGTCGAATCGGTACAGCTACTTAATGTTCGCGGCAAGATGAAACGTTCGGGTCGCACACCGGGTAAACGCAAGAACTGGAAGAAGGCTTATGTTCAGCTAAAGCCAGGTCACGACATCGATTTCGTTGGCGGTGGGTGAGAGCGAGCCGGAGCAATAGAGCGAAATGGCATTAGTAAAACTGAAACCGACTTCCCCCGGTAGGAGGGGCACGGTCAAGGTAGTGACACCAGGCTTGCACCGTGGGAACCCCGTCCCCTCGTTGGTGCAGCCCAAACGTGCAATTGATGGTCGCAACAACGTCGGGCGAATTACCGTGCGGCACAGAGGGGGGGGCCATAAGCGTCACTATAGAATCATTGACTTTAAGAGAGATAAAGATGGGGTACCTGGGAAGATTGAGCGCTTTGAGTACGATCCCAATCGCAGCGCGCATATTGCACTGATACTTTATGCTGATGGTGAACGCCGCTATATTCCTGCGCCAAGGGGTCTGGATATCGGTGCTCAGATCGTATCTGGAATGGGCGCACCGATCGCTCCGGGCAACGTGTTGCCTTTAAGGAACATTCCCGTGGGCACGCAGATTCACTGTGTAGAGTTGAAGCCCGGGAAGGGCGCGCAGTTGGCGCGGGCCGCTGGGGTCAGCGTGCAATATGTCGGACGGGAAGACCGTTACGCTCAGCTCCGTTTGCGCTCCGGCGAGATGAGAAAAGTACATTTGGACTGTCGCGCCACCATTGGTGAGGTCGGCAATCCTGAGCACTCCTTGCGTAAGCTCGGAAAAGCGGGCGCCAAGCGGTGGCGAGGTATTCGACCGACGGTGCGTGGTGTGGCGATGAATCCGGCCGACCATCCCCACGGTGGCGGCGAAGGGAGGACTTCTGGAGGCCGAGATCCGGTTTCTCCCTGGGGCGTCCCGACCAAGGGCTACCGCACTAGGCGCAACAAGCGAACCGCGTCCATGGTTATTCGTAGACGCAAGCGATAGAGGACTCGGTCATGCCCCGATCTGTTAAGAAAGGACCGTTTGTCGACTATCACCTGTGGGCAAAGGTGGAGAAGGCGCAAGAAGAGGGAAGTAGACGTCCGATCAAGACTTGGTCGCGTCGTTCCACGGTTATGCCTGAGTTTGTGGGCCTTACCATCGCGATCCATAACGGTCGTCAGCATGTCCCAATACTGATTAGCGAGAATATGGTGGGTCATAAGTTGGGAGAATTTGCGCCGACGCGCACGTTTAGAGGGCACGTTGGCGATAAGAAGGCGAAGTGAGTTACGCATTGAGCCAAACACAATTTAGTATGCAAGCTAAAGCCATTTCAAAGTATATCCGGGTTTCTCCACAGAAATGCAGGTTGGTGGTGGACCAGATCCGTAATCAGCCGGTAGCACGGGCGTTAGAGATATTACAGTTCAGTCCAAAGAAGGCCGCGCACACGGTGAAGAAGACCTTGGAGTCAGCCATCGCTAATGCAGAGCATAACGAAGGTGCAGATATTGACGAGCTTGTTGTTGAGTCGGTGGCGGTAGACGATGGTCCAACTCTCAAACGCTGGCGACCGCGGGCAAAGGGCCGGGCGAGCAAGATCTTAAAACGCACCTGCCACATCACGGTTACCGTTGGCGATTCGGCGGAGGGACAATAATGGGACATAAAGTACAACCTATCGGGTTTCGCCTGGGTGTAATCAAGGATTGGTCTGCAAAATGGTATGCGTCAAAAGATAACTATGCCAAGAATTTGACGATGGATATCAAGGTCAGAGAATACACCAAGAAAAAACTGGCGAACGCTGCGGTGAGTCGCATTGTGATTGAGAGGCCAGCGCAGAATATGAACATTACTATCTATACTGCGCGCCCAGGAATTGTCATCGGCAAAAAAGGTGAGGATATCGACCGGCTGCGACGTGACCTAGCCGAAATGACGGGGGTGCCGGTGCAGGTATCAGTGGAAGAGATACGCAAGCCCGAATTGGATGCGGTAATAGTCGCCGAGAATATCGCGCAACAGTTAGAGAAACGCATCATGTTTCGTAGAGCTATGAGGCGGGCGGTGCAGAATTCCATGCGGCTCGGGGCAAAAGGCGTGAAGGTAATGGTTGCTGGGCGCCTAAACGGTGCGGAGATTGCGCGCACGGAGTGGTACCGTGAGGGTCGTGTGCCCTTACACACGCTGCGAGCGGACATTGACTATGGATTGGCTGAGGCGCATACCACTTATGGTGTCATTGGAGTGAAGGTATGGATCTTCCGTGGTGAAATTTTTGGTGAAGAAGAGGAAATCGAAGGCAAGAGCGATGCTAAAGCGGCGGCAAGCGTTTAGGTTATAAGCTGATGCTTCAACCAAAAAAGACCAAATACAGGAAGCAGCAAAAGGGTCGTAATCGCGGTAACGCGACTCGAGGCAATAAAGTGGATTTCGGTGAGTATGGGCTCAAGGCGACTACACGAGGGCGTCTGACCTCGCGGGAGATCGAAGCGGCTAGACGGGCCATTAATCGGCATGTAAAACGCGGCGCGCGAGTGTGGATTCGGGTGTTTCCGGACAAGCCTGTTTCCAAGAAGCCGCTGGAAGTTCGCATGGGCAAAGGTAAGGGTAATCCAGAATACTGGGTGGCGGTAATCAGGCCAGGTCGTGTGCTGTATGAGATGGAAGGTGTTAGCGAAGATATAGCGCGCGAGGCGTTTCGGTTGGCCGGAGCCAAACTATCTGTCCAAACTAGTTTTGTCAGGCGATAACTGGAAATGAACATCAACGAGCTTCGAAAACAGACAGCGAAAGAGCTGAATGGTGAGCTGGTGGAGCTCAGAAAGGAACAGTTCAATTTGCGTATGCAGGCGGCCACGGGGCAGCTCAGCAATACCGCTCGGTTTAAGCAAATCCGTAAGGATATTGCACGGTTGAACACGGTTCTGGGCGAGCAATCGAGAGCGGGATCATGAGTGAGAAACCCACAACGGCTCGCTCGGTGCCGGGGGCGGTCATCAGTAATAAGATGGAGAAATCGATTACGGTCCTGGTAGAGCGTCGAGTTCGTCATCCTTTGTATAAAAAGTTCATTCGTCGATCGACAAAGCTGCATGCCCATGATGAAAACAACGAGTGCAATGAAGGGGATACTGTACTCATTGAAGAGTGTCGGCCTCTGTCAAAAACGAAGAGCTGGCGCCTGGTAAAGATCCTCGAACGTGCGATGTAGATGGAGGGACCATGATTCAGATGCAAAGCACATTGGATGTAGCTGACAACAGCGGCGCGAAGAAAGTGCAGTGTATAAAGGTGCTTGGAGGATCAAAGCGGCGGTATGCTGGGATAGGTGACATCATTCGCATAAGTATTAAGGAGGCTATACCCAACAGCCGAGTCCGTAAGGGTGACATCTACAACGCTGTTATTGTGCGGACTCGAAAAGGCGTGAGACGTGTTGACGGATCCCTTATACGTTTTGATAGGAATGCTGCGGTACTGCTTAACCCGCAACTTCAGCCTATCGGGACACGTATTTTCGGTCCGGTTACTCGTGAACTGCGCACTGAAAAGTTCATGAGAATCATATCTTTGGCACCCGAAGTTTTGTAGCCGTGCAGCCTATCGAGTGACGGATTGTGAGCATGAGTAGGATCAAGAAAGACGACGAGGTGGTCGTGTTGGCAGGGCGTGACCGTGGAAAGCACGGCACTGTACTGAAGATTTTGGATAATGATCGCGCGTTGGTGGACAACGTAAATTTGGTGAAACGCCACACAAAGCCCAATCCCAATAAGGGACAGACCGGGGGAATCATCGAGAAGGAGGCGCCGATCCATGTATCAAATCTAGCGCTCTACAACCCCCGAACAAAAAAGGCAGATCGTGTTGGTTTTAAAGCGCTGGAGGACGGGCGTAAAGTCCGCTATTTCAAATCAGACGGCGAAGTCGTAGACATTAAGTAACAGGCGATGGCTAGATTGTTCGAAAACTACCAGAGCACCATAGTTCCTCAGCTATTGGAGCAATTCGCGTACAAAAGCCTGATGCAGGTGCCCCGGATTCAGAAGATTACTTTGAACATGGGCTTGGGTGAGGCTTTGGCGGACAAGAAAGTGCTAGAGAATTCGTCGGCAGAGCTGGCTCGAATTACCGGACAGAAACCGGTTATTACCAAAGCCAGAAAATCGGTGGCAGCGTTCAAGATCCGGGATGGTTGGCCCATTGGGTGTATGGTGACCTTGCGTCGCGAGCGTATGTATGAATTTTTGGACAGACTGATTTCCATTGCGATTCCACGTATCCGTGATTTCAGAGGACTGTCAGCCAGATCTTTCGATGGACGTGGAAACTATTCCTTCGGTTTGCAAGAGCAAATAGTGTTCCCCGAAATCGAATATGACAACGTAGATAATACGAGGGGAATGGATGTGACCATTACAACGTCGGCTCCTACCGACGAAGAGGCGCGGGCGTTGCTACGTGGATTCGATTTCCCGCTAAGGAATTAGGACATATCAATGGCAAAAAAGTCTGTACTCGCCCGAGAGTCAAAACGCAGAGCCCTGGCGGGACGCTATGCAGCCGCTAGAGCCGAGTTAAAGAGAAAGGTGAGCGATGCAACAGTAAATGATGAGGAACGATGGGGTGCTATGATGGAGTTGCAGAAATTGCCTAGAGATTCCAGCCGCTGTCGTAGCAGAAACCGTTGCGCGCTTACCGGCAGATCGCGGGGGTACTATCGCAAGTTCGGACTCAGTCGCAGCAAGCTCCGCGAGATCATAATGCGTGGTGAGGCGCCTGGCGTGACGAAAGCGAGCTGGTGATTGGATTTGAGGAGGAGAACAATTAAATTATGTCTATGACAGATCCGATTGCGGACATGTTGACGCGAATTCGCAACGCTCTGAGCGCAGAGAAATCGGCTGTGCTAATTCCAAGTTCCAATGTGAAGGTCGCGATCGCGCAGGTTCTAAAGGACGAGGGTTACATCGCTGACTGCGCGACACGCGAGGTGGATGACAAATCTGTGTTGGAAATCGACCTCAAATACTACCAAGGTCGGCCAGTGATTGAAGAGTTGATTCGAATTAGTAAGCCCGGTCGGCGAGTCTATAAGGGAGCAGATGAATTGCCTTCGGTCAACGGCGGGTTAGGGGTAGCGATCATATCCACATCCAAAGGTGTGATGTCAGAGCGCGCCGCACGTGATGCGGGGGTGGGTGGTGAAGTGCTGTGTTCGGTTATCTGAGGTTGCAGGCCAATGTCAAGGATTGCTGACAGTCCTATTTCAATCCCCTCCGGAGTTGAAGTGCAACTCGGTAAGGCGGAGCTGAGTGTCAAAGGCCCCAAAGGTCAACTTACGTTGAACCCGCATACACTAGTGCAAGTAGTCCAGGAAGACGCTGTACTGAAGGTAGTTACTACGGACGAAAGTAAGCAGGCAAATGCTTTGGCCGGAACCACAAGGGCATTGGTAAACAACATGGTGATCGGTGTGTCCCAGGGTTTCGAGAGAAAACTAACCATAGTGGGTGTGGGCTACCGTGCCCAGGCCCAGGGTTCAAAGTTGAACATGAGTCTTGGATTCTCGCACCCTGTGGTGTATGAGGCGCCAAAAGGGATTACCCTGGAGACGCCCAGCCAGACCGAGATCTTGGTACGAGGTACTGACAAACAGCTAGTCGGGCAGGCTGCTGCTGAGATAAGGGCCTTTCGCCCCCCTGAGCCTTATAAAGGTAAGGGCGTGCGTTATGCGAATGAGTATGTTGCACGTAAGCAGGCCAAGAAAAAGTAAGTGATTCCCGGATTGAGAGAATGAGTGGAAAGAGCGCTTCCCGACTACGCCGGGCCCGTCGAGTCCGAGCTAAGATACGGCAGCTTGAAGTGAACCGTTTATGCGTGTTTCGCACGCCGCGGCATATATACGCGCAGGTTATAGCGCCGGACGGGGCGCATGTATTGGCAAGCGCCTCGACTGCAGAGAAGGAAGTTAGAAGTAAATTCAAGCATGGTGGCAATACCGAGGCCGCAAAATTAATCGGCCAGAGGATCGCCACAAGAGCGAAAGATGCGGGCATTACCCAGGTCGCATTTGATCGCTCAGGATATAAGTATCACGGCCGCATCAAGGCTTTGGCGGATGCGGCACGAGAACACGGCTTGCAGTTTTGAAGTCCACGGCGGCGGTAACCACATAGTATTGAGGCATATATATGGCACTTACCAACATCATCGAGGAAGGCCACGGCGAGAATTTACAGGAACGTTTGATTAACGTCCGACGGGTGGCCAAGGTGGTGAAGGGTGGCCGACAGTTTGGTTTTTCCGCCTTGACCGTAGTCGGTGATGGAGCAGGGCGGGTTGGCATGGGGCGTGGCAAGGCTCGGGAGGTCCCGATTGCGGTGCAGAAGGCATTAGAAGATGCTCGTCGAAACTTGTTTAACATTCATCTCAACGACGGCACCTTGCAGTATCCGCTGGTCGCGCGTCACGGTGCTGCCAAAGTAGTGATGAAACCGGCCTCCGAAGGAACGGGAATCATCGCAGGCGGAACCATGCGAGCGGTATTCGAAGTGGCTGGAGTGCGCAACGTGCTGGCCAAATGCATAGGCTCGACCAACCCTATAAATGTAGTGCGTGCAACCATTCATGGCTTGCGTTCGATACGCGATCCGGAAAGCGTGGCGGCAAAGCGCCACAAAAGTGTGAATGAGGTTCTAAGGTGAGTGCGAAAAATACGCCCCTGCGTGTGACTTTAGTGCGTAGCCTACACGGTCGCCTTAAGACGCATCAGGCCTGTGTCAGAGGTTTGGGATTGCGGCGTATGCACCAGAGTGTTGTGGTCGCTGATACCCCGGCCAATAGAGGAATGATCGATAAAGTGTCTTATATGCTGCGCTGCGAGAAGGTGTGATAATGCGCCTCAATACGGTCAAAGGTGCGGTGGGAGCAAGAACGCGGCGCAAACGTGTCGGTCGGGGTATGGGATCTGGTATGGGCAAGACAAGTGGTCGTGGCCATAAAGGTCAGAAATCCCGTGCGGGTGGGTATCACAAAGTAGGTTTCGAGGGCGGGCAGATGCCCATTCAGCGACGTTTGCCGAAACGTGGTTTCCGCTCGTTGACCCGAGCCGATACCGCGGAAGTGAAGCTTAGCGATCTCAATCGTATTGATGCCGAGGTGATCGACCTTGCCAAATTATGTGAATACAGATTGGTCCGCAAGTCTGCCAAGCGCGCCAAAGTGATCGTTTCGGGTGAACTCAGCAAAGCTGTTAATCTCAAGGGAATTAGGGTCACCCGCGGTGCGCGGGAGCTGATAACCAAAGCCGGCGGCACGGTGGTGGAGTGATGATTCGTTCTAAGCAATGGTGGCAGGCATGGAGATTGAGTGTGTTTAGATATCTAGAGGATTTGTAATGGCCAAGGCTGTGCCGTCCACGTTCGGTGGTATGGGTAAACTTACGGAGCTGCGTCAGCGCGTATTATTCGTGCTTGGGGCGATGGTCGTGTTCCGCCTGGGGAGTTATGTGCCTGTACCTGGCGTTGATCCGGCCGCGGTCGCCGAGCTGTTCAATCAGACGCGTGGTTCCATCATCGACGTGTTCAACATGTTCTCTGGTGGCGCGCTAAGTCGTCTGTCGGTACTTGCATTGGGTGTTATGCCCTATATTTCGGCCTCCATCATCATGCAGATGATGAGCGCGGTAATTCCCTCTTTAGAGCAGCTCAAGAAGGAAGGGGAGGCTGGTCGACGCAAGATTACCCAGTACACCCGATATGGAACGGTGCTTCTAGCTGCATTTCAAGGACTGGGGATCTCCATTGCGTTGGAAGGGCAACCAGGTGTGGTGCTGACCCCGGGATTGGGCTTCAATATTACTACTGTGGTTACTCTTGTTACCGGCACCATGTTTTTGGTGTGGTTAGGCGAACAGATAACAGAACGTGGCATCGGCAATGGCATTTCTTTAATCATCTATGGCAGCATTGTGGCCGGGCTACCCGCCGCCGTAGGTGGTACCCTCGAGCTTGCGCGAACCGGGACGTTCACCCCCGTTGGCGTATTGACACTGTTTGCGCTCGCGATTGCGATCACAGGATTTGTTGTATTCGTTGAGCGGGGTCAGCGCCGCATTACCGTGAACTATGCTAAACGGCAACAGGGTCGGCGCATGATTGCTGGCCAAAGTAGCCACCTGCCATTAAAGCTAAATATGGCAGGAGTGATTCCGCCGATCTTTGCCTCTAGCATCATCTTGTTTCCCGCAAGCCTAGGGAGCTGGTTCGGACAGGCCGAAGGGATGGGTTGGCTGCGCGATATCTCCACCACGCTATCGCCAGGGCAACCAATATACGTGCTGTTATACGGCAGCATGATAATATTTTTCTGCTTCTTTTACACAGCACTTGTGTTCAGCCCGAATGATATCGCTGATAACTTAAAGCGTTCCGGGGCATTCGTTCCAGGAATACGCCCAGGTGCCCAGACCGCCACATATATTGATGGTGTGGTATCTAAGTTGACTTTGGCCGGAGCCGTCTATCTCACAGTTGTAGCGCTAATCCCGGAGTTTCTGATCGTGAAGTGGAACGTCCCGTTTTATTTTGGAGGGACATCACTATTGATTATTGTGGTGGTGACGATGGACTTGATGAATCAAGTGCAATCCCATTTGATGTCACGGCAGTACGAGAGCCTGCTTAAGAAATCCAGTCTAACTGGCGGATTGGGCTTAACTCGATGAGCATGAGCGGCAGTCCGCCGGCGGTGGAGAAACGAAATGAAAGTTAGAGCTTCTGTAAAGAAATTGTGCCGTAATTGCAAAATTATAAGACGACATGGTGTGGTGCGAGTGATTTGCTCCGATCCACGGCATAAGCAACGACAGGGATAACATTGATTTGTCTAAATTTACTCAGTATCCTCACACGTTTTCGTTTGACCCAGTGACGAGAGAGGCTTAACGTGTGGCTAGAATAGCGGGCATCAATCTTCCCAACCAGAAGCACCTTGATATCGCGCTAACCCACATCTATGGGATTGGTCGTAGTCAGGCCCAGAAGATTTGTGCCCAGGCGCAGGTCGAGTGCTCCACTAAAGTTAAGGATCTCACCGAGGCCGAGGCGGAGAAGCTGCGTGCCGAGGTCAATCGCCTCGTGGTGGAAGGCGACTTGCGTCGAGAAGTGTCCATGAACATTAAGCGCTTGATGGATTTGGGAGCCTATAGAGGCCTTCGGCATCGTCGTGGATTGCCAGTGCGTGGGCAAAGAACATCCACCAATGCGCGTACACGCAAGGGTCCAAAGCGACCCATTAAACGATAACGGAAACAAGCCATGGCCAAACCAAAGACCCGATCCAAATCAAAGGTCAAGAAGTATGTTGTAGACGGAATAGCGCATATCCATGCGTCATTTAACAACACGATCATTACCATAACGGATCGCCACGGCAATGCACTATGCTGGGCCACCGCCGGTGGTGCCGGCTTTCGGGGCTCGCGTAAGAGCACCCCGTTTGCCGCACAAGTGGCCGCGGAAAAGGCCGGGAGAGCCGCGCAGGAGATGGGAATGAAACACCTGGA
>JAOTYS010000457.1 GCA_029861795.1 Gammaproteobacteria bacterium
AAGGTACCGGGCACACCGATGGCAGGCGTGCTGGCCGATCCAGAGCAGCGCGCTGACGTGATTGCCTACCTGTACACGCTGAAGGAATGACGCGGTCGCCAGCCGCAACACTCTCGCGGACCATTCGCATCTCGTCACGGCTGACTTCGTCCGTGCGCAACGAAAAAAAGGCCCGGGCGGGAAACCGCCCGGGCCTTTTTTTTTGCGCAAGGGACCGGGACGTACGGCATGGGCTGGCCGGAGCGCGACATTGCGCAAGCCGCAGGTTTCATCGCGCCGCCGGGGTATTCGCACCACCCCAGGGCGATCTGTTGTTTTGACCGACGCTGTGACAGGTCCTCACCGGTAAATAGCGAACGCTTTGGGCCGACATCGACACCTTGTAGGACGCTACGGCGCGTTATCAAGGCGAGATTTCTCAACGGTCCTGCCTACCTCCGCGGCACCCGCTTCTTCCTCTTTCTTTTGCCAACTAAATATGAAGCACTGGAATCCACGAGTGCGTGATCCTTTATCGCGTTTCGGCCGAGCAACATTCGAAACTTCATATTGTCTCGCGCCGTTAGCGTAACTTCGATGGGCCAAGAATATTGGCCGATCGCCAACAGGGTTTGAATGACCCAGCGTTCCTCGCTATGCCCCCCCGAGTCGGTCACCGACCGCTGATCGATGATGTCGGCTGCGCATACCACTTCCTTCTCGATATTTCGCTGTCGAGGATGTATATAGAACTCAATGCGTTGAATGCCACCTTCAGTAAACGGCCGCAACTTGAAGGCGTGTAATGCCGATGTGCGAGCACCCGTATCAACTTTTGCCTTAATTTGTGGCAGCCCAAGTTCGGGAAGTGTTACCCACTCACGCCAGCCGAAAACTAACGGGTCCTGCATTTCTTCAACTCACGGATACGCACGTTGGCAGATAGGTCGATAGCGTATGCGCTAGAATCCGCATGAGCCACACATTTTTCTTAGCATGCTCACAAGGAACGGATTTTACCCATGAAGTTAGCGATTCTCTCGCGCGAGCCGAACTCATATAGTACTCGGCGCTTGAAAGAAGCTGCCCTGCAGCGGGATCACAACGTTAAGGTTCTCGATACGCTCAAATTCGCGATCGACTTGCAACAGGGCATTCCCGATCTCTATTTCCGTCAACAATCACTAAGTCACTACGACGCAGTCTTGCCCAGGATTGGCGCGTCCGTCACCTATTTCGGTACGGCCGTAGTCAGGCAATTCCAGGAAATGGATGTCTTCTGTGCCAACACCGCCTACGGCATCACGAATTCGCGGGACAAATTGCACAGCCTGCAGGTGTTGAGCCGGCATCATATCGGCATCCCGAGAACCACCTTCGTCCGAGACAAGAAGGATGTGATCCCTGCCATTGAGCGCGTCGGCGGCGCTCCAGTCGTAATCAAGCTAATCGAAGGCACTCAAGGTATCGGCGTCTTGCTGGCTGAGTCATTGAATGCTGCCGAGTCGATTATCGAGCTTCTCCAAAGCCAGAAACAAAACGTCCTGGTGCAGAAGTTTGTTGCAGAAAGCAAAGGCAAGGACATACGGGCTTTTGTTGTCGGGGACCAAGTTGTTGCCGCGATGCGTCGAGTCGCACAGGGTCAGGAGTTTCGTAGTAACGTTCATCGGGGCGGAACAACTGAAGCAGTTGAGCTCGCGGATGACTATCGCGAAACGGCCGTGCGCGCCGCACAAATCTTAGGTCTAAATATTGCCGGCGTCGATATGCTCGAGGGAGAAAAAGGCCCCCAGGTCATGGAAGTTAACTCGTCACCGGGTCTAGAGGGTATCGAAAACTGTACTGAGCTAGATATTGCGGGCGCGGTCGTCGATTACATCGCCGCGCAGGTAGATTTTCCTGAGATAGATATAAGGCAACGACTGACGGTCAGCAAAGGATATGGCGTAAGTGAAATATTTGTACCCGGAGGATCGAATTTTATCGGCCGTACGATCAAAGAAAGCATGACAATTGAATCTGACATTAACGTCCTCACTTTGTATCGCGGATCAAGAGTGATTCCTAATCCGCGGATAGACCGAGTCATTGAAGCGGAAGATCGGTTGCTTTGCTTCGGCAAGCGCGAATCCATGAGAACGATGGTGCCAAAAAAGGCTCGTGGACGGCGACAGCCGGTTGTGCAAGAACTGATGTCTGATGAATTGGGTGAAGACACCGACGGGAGCGACGCTAGTTGAATAAGCCCGACGAACTTGCTGCATCCACTCTTGTCGAAAGCATGGAGCCGACCAAAGCAGCTCCTTTCGAGATAGCCGGTTATATGGTGCAACCGGGCTCTCGAATGCAGTTCGATCTGCCCACTGCCAGTTTATATACACATACGCCGCTCAATACGCCAATCGAGGTTATTCACGGGCGCTTGGCCGGTCCAGTGCTCCTGGTCTGCGCTGCAATCCACGGTGATGAGCTCAATGGCGTTGAGATTATCCGAAGGATGCGAAGTTTCCGATCATTAAGCCGACTCCACGGGACGTTAGTGTTAGCGCCTATCGTCAATATGTTCGGGTTCATCCACCAGTCTCGTTACCTTCCGGATCGACGTGACTTAAACCGCTGTTTTCCTGGAAGCGAGCGCGGATCTATTGCTTCACGCGTCGCCTATAAGTACTTCCACGAGATCGTAAAGCACTCTACACACATAATCGACTTACACACAGGGGCGATCAATCGAGACAACCTTCCGCAAGTCCGCGCCGCCTTAGATGAGCCTGGCGTAAAAGAGATGGCGATGGGTTTTTCCATACCTGTAGTCGTTGACTCGGGACTGATCGAGAATAGTTTGCGGTACGAGGCCGGCAAATTGGGCATTCCGATAATTACGTATGAAGCCGGCGAAGCCTTGCGTTTATTCGAACGTTCGATCGTCACTGGTGTGCGGGGAATTGTCAGCGTTTTGCGAGCGCTCAAAATGCTGCCATCGAAAAGGATTCAGACTGTGCGTGCAGAACCGTACATCGCACGATCTACCAAGTGGTTTCGAGCGCCGATGGACGGAATGTTCAGACCGCTTGTAAAGCTTGGCGCGCGCGTCGAAGCTGGTGACACATTGGGCGTGATCTCCGCACCTTTTTCCTCTGAGGAGGCCGTCTTAGCCGCGGAGTCCGATGGCATCATCATATGCATTCACAAATTACCGCTTGTAAACGAAGGGGAAGCGCTTTTCCACATTGCTCACTTCAAGGAATCAAACGCGGTGGAGAATGAGATCGCAGCTCACGAAAGCAACATCAGAGATGATCGTTTGTACGAAATTGAGGTGGTGCCGTCGCATAAGGACGACAAGACGTAACAGGCACACGAACACAGGCTCGTTGGTCTGCGAGCCATTCGCCCCTGAGAGGCAGAAAAATTTTCATTGACAGACCTGGAAAAAGCTCTATATTTCGCTCGCCTCAAAAAGCGAGGCGAATCTCCGCGGAGACCACTCTGGAGGGTGGGTTGATGAGTAAGGTAAGAAAGCGTTCAGCCAGTGACTTCGACAAATCTGATCTGTTCTCAGACCAGGAATTCAATCTGCATGGATTCATCGATTCCATGGAGAAAGAGAATAAGCATCGCGAGCGTCCAAGCTCGGACGACAAAATAAGCAGGCAGCGAATCGATGACTTACAGGAAGCTAAGAGACTGCGAGAACTGCTCAGCGACTGGGACGACTGAGACTGGCGGATAGTGCGTATAAGGCACCTTATGTCAGCGGCGAAGCTGTTGGGGCAGCTTGAAACCAAACCGTTGACGGCAAGTCGAGCCCACCATGATGACGGAGCCAGTCCGATCCCTCGGTATTCAGGCACGTAAATCTTCCCCCTTTACCCGAAAACACTGGCGTATCCCGCCTGAAACCTGGACCTGCCCGTTCCCGCACG
>JAOTYS010000458.1 GCA_029861795.1 Gammaproteobacteria bacterium
GCGTCTTCAGAATGCGAGTTCGCCCGAAGGCGAACCTACACACATGCATATCTTTGTAGGTGCGTGTTCAGAATGCGAGTTCGCCTGAAGGCGAACCTACACACATGCATATCTTTGTAGGTGCGTCTTCAGGCGCACACCAGGCAATGCAAAAAACTGGTATTTTACGCTTGATCGGGAATAGGTACTGGTATGTCTAGAGCCTTGATACACTACTGACCAGTTGCCAATCATATGACCGAATCGCATAAAAGTATCACTGCAACTGGCGGATGCCTATGTGGCGCAGTACGGTATAAGGTGTATGGCCCCCTGCGTGCGGTAGTCAATTGTCATTGTCGCCAGTGCCGGCGCACCCACGGCCATTATGCAGCCTACACATCAGTGAAAAATAAACATCTCAGGGTTTCCGAGGATCATGGTTTGAAGTGGTTTCAGTCTTCTGACCAGGCGCGGCGTGGATTCTGTAAGGAGTGTGGCGCGAGCTTATTCTGGGAACCCAAGGATGCCGGCACGACAAGTATTGCGGCGGGCACCTTGGATCAACCCACCGGTTTGAAGACCATACGCCAAATCTTTGTAGCCTATGCCGGGGACTACTACGAGATAAGCGATAAATTAGAAACGTTAACGGCATCGATGCGCGCCGGAGAGTGATCGCAACTAGAATGTGAGTTCGCCAGGTAAAACCAAGGGGCTTGGTGTGCACCTGAAGACGCACCTACAAAGATATGCATATATGTAGGTTCGCCTTCAGGCGAACTCACAAAACTCTTCTAAGCCGGCACTCGACCTCGGTACGCTCCTCCGGGGTATTGATGTTCAAAAACGTATCAGGGAGATCAGAAAAGTCAGCGACCGCCACCTTGTGACTCTGAAACCACTTGTCTATCTTGCGCTCACCTGCACTGAGAAATCCAAGCAGACTATGCATCAGTTCAGCGTGCAACAAAGTAAAAACCGGCTGCATGCGTTCGCCGCTATGTGCCACCGCGATCTCTGCATGATCCGCCACTAGCCTTTCCATCAATCTTTGCACTAACACATCTGGGCAAAACGGCGAGTCGCAAGGCGCGGTAACCAGTAGCTCTGTTTCCACCATTTGCATCGCACTGGCCATGCCGGCCAGCGGTCCAAGATAGCCATCGAGCGTGTCCGTCACCACCGGGACATCGAATTTGCGGTATTCCTCCAGATTTCGATTCGCATTGATCATGACTGCAAAGACCTGGGGACGGAGGCTTGCAATCACATATTCCACCATTGCCTTGCCGCCGAGAGGAATCAACCCTTTATCTTCTCCGCCCATGCGTTGACTGCGCCCGCCGGCCAAGATCACACCCGTGACATTGTCGAAGCGCTGCGCAGTCATGCCTTGGCCACCTCGGCGCCATACTCTGCTTCCCCACACTCGCGGAGCTTGGTGTCTGCGAGCTCCAAGTACCGATCCCCCAGCCCCATGTTCTGGTCGGTGTCGTGGGTTGCGATCATTATGGCCATACCTTCAACACTGAGACGCCCAATAAGGGCATACGTTTGCTCCCGTGCCTCTCGATCCATCCCTGCAACAGGTTCGTCCAGTAACAGGACCTGCGGAGACAATACCCGCGCACGAATTAACGCAACACGTTGCTTCTCTCCTCCGGAGAGTCGCGGAGCGTCACGCTGTGCGAGATGAGTCAACCCCGCCCATTCCAGAGCCTCGTCTATGGTCTTATTTAGTTGAGTGCCCTGCCTTCCCCGGTGTCGCAGACCATAGGCAATGTTCGCTCGCACCGAGCGATCAAACAGATAGGGTTGTTGATGCAGATAGACTACTTCATTTCTGTAAAAACGCTGCGCCTGTGTCCAGGAATAGCGTTTGCCCCTGAAGTGCACTGTACATTGATCCGGCGGCAACAAACCCGCCATGATTTTGAGCAATGTTGTCTTGCCCACACCGTTGCGCCCCCGTAGTACAACGCACTGACCTTGTGCCAACACAACCCTTGGCACGTTCAGCAACAGCTGACCATTGATCGTCTTGCGTAACTCTGTGAACTCTAAGATGGGCGAGCTATTGGTCATGCCAACCCACCACGGCCGCGGAAAAAGGAAATCAAAAAATTAAGCACCAAAGCCAGCACGATTAGCACTAACCCCAGTGCGATTCCCTGGGCGAACGCTCCTTTACTGGTCTCAAGGGCTATCGCGGTGGGAATGTTTCGCGTGTAATGCAAGATATTACCGCCCACCATCATGGAACATCCGACCTCCGCGATGATGCGTCCAAATCCGGCAACCACCGCAGCGAGCAAGCCGAATCTTACCTCGTACATCACGGTGAGCATTGCCTCCCACCAATGCGCCCCCAGAGTAAGCGCTGTCTCCCACGCGCGTCGATCACCAGCCTGGATCGCTGAGTGACTCATTGCAACCAGAATAGGAAAACATAATACCATTTGGCCAATCACCATCGCGCTCTGGGTAAACAATAATCTCCAATCACCCAGCGGTCCGCTTCGCGACAGCAGAATATAGAGT
Source organism: Gammaproteobacteria bacterium (assembly GCA_029861795.1). The sequence goes on from JAOTYS010000458.1 coordinate 2,524, forward strand.
AGCAATCCCACCACCACTGCCGGCAAGGCGAGCATGGTATTGACGGTTGTGATCAGAAATTGACGCCCAGGGAAATCGGTGTAAGCCAGCGCAAAACTGACCATCAAAGCCACGGGGGTGGTGAACAAAATTGCCCGCAACGATACGCCGAATGAGATCGCGATGATCTCCCACAGATCCCTATCACCAGTTAACAACAAGTACAGCGCTTGATAGCTGGCTGCGGACAGACTCTCCAACTCAACTCATTCCACAATAACGGCTAATGGATTAAACAATGGCTCACCCTCAACGCGATAGTCCCAGATCATGCGCTGCGCCTTGGGTGAGGTAATCCACTCGATTAACCGGCGTGCGCCCTCATAATTGATATCGGGATAGTTGGCAGGATTCACCGCCATGATTCCATAGGGATTGAATAAACGTTCGTCACGCTCGACAACAATCGTAAGGTCTAACTTCTTGCGAAGCGCAAGCCACGTGCCCCGATCGGTTAACGCGTAGGCACGCAACTCATCCGCAATCTGCAGGGTTTTCCCCATTCCTTGACCCACTTCACGGTACCATTCTTCGTTTGGATTCAACCCCGCCTCAGACCACAGCTGCAATTCCTTTTTGTGAGTCCCTGAATCATCACCGCGGGAGACAAATAGTGCTTCATTTGACGCGACGGCGTTGAGCGCCTTGACAATGTCATCACCACCACGAATACCAGCCGGGTCATCAGGAGGGCCAACCACGACAAAATCGTTATACATCACCGCCCGATGATCCACACCGTGTCCATCTGCCACAAATTTCCTTTCTGCCGCAGGTGCGTGGACCAACACAACATCCACATCGCCATTGGCGCCCATGGCTAAGGCCTTGCCTGTGCCTACGGCAATCACCTGTACCTCATAGCCATGATCGTTCTTGAACTCCGGCACTAAAACCTCTAACAACCCGGCGTTCTCTGTGCTCGTGGTTGTCGCAAGACGCAGAATATGTGGTTGAGCTTGCAGCAAACCAGCCACAGTACCTAACAGGCATAGCAGCAGCGACACTAACCTCAAGTTCATAAAGATCTCCGTCTGCGGTGGGGAAACCTATTGTCTATCAAAATAAGCGAGAAGTGCCAAGGAGAGATCCGTCAAATTCACGCGTAGGACAACTTCCACCTGGGACCGCGCCCGCCCCGTCGCGCCTGGAAGGCGCTCCTACGATCTATACTGGTTCCACCTAGGAACGGCATCTTGCCGCGACCATGGTGTGCCCGGGAGGGGTACGTGTACGGGCACGCCCGTGTGTATCTTCAAACATCGTAGGAGCGGCATCTTGCCGCGACCATGGTGTGCCCGGGAGGGGCACGTGTACGGGCACGCCCGTATATATC
>JAOTYS010000459.1 GCA_029861795.1 Gammaproteobacteria bacterium
ATCCGGCTCAGGGCGCTCGCCACTCCCTCCGGTTCACGTAAGATCTTCATGAAAAATTCTATACATACCGAATTCTTGCGAAAATGTTGATCAATGCGCCATAGATTCTCGCGTACTATTCGAATAGTGCTGGCACGCACACCTTTTAGACCGGGGTTCTGCTGCAGGACTAAGAATAGTTCGAGGATCGTGTGAGGCGCCTTATCAAATATACGGGTGCTGATGACTTCCAAAAAACCATCGTAGGCGCGAAAATGTTCGTTGATAACCGTGGATCCAGAAGAACGTCTGGACAGGATTGCCTCCTGAAAGTGTTGTAGTAGGATCTCGTTCAGCAGTCGTAACTCTTTGACTGTACGGTAGTATCGTTTCATCAACTGTTCGACGGCGAGATTTCCTGGTCGATCTCGTAAGCCGAATTGGTCTGCCAAAACCCGTTGGTGATCGAACAACAATCTGTCCTCACGTCGGTTAGTGAGAAAGTGAAGACCGTTGCGAAGCCTCCATAGAAAGTTTCTCCCGCGGATGAGCGTGCGAAACTCCTCTTCGGTTAGAAATTTGTGCGGCACCAAGTCGTGTAGCGTAGTGGAACCGAAATGGCGTTGTGCCACCCATGCAATCATCTGTATATCCCTTAAGCCTCCCGGACCCTCTTTTAGATTAGGCTCTAGGTTGTAGGCCGTGTCATCGAAGCGTCGATGTCGTTGAATTTGCTCCGACCACTTTGCTTCGAAAAAGACTTTGATGGGCCATACTTTGGGCGCCGCGGTGCGCACACGCATCGCCTGGAAAATATCCTCATCACCCTGAACTAACCTCGCTTCCATCAAATTTGTGGCGATGGTGATGTCCTTCCGGCTCTCTCGAACACAGTCCTCAACAGATCGAACGCTGTGCCCAACTTCTAAACCCATGTCCCATAGAAAGCGAAGAAACTGCTCGCTGAAATCCTGGACCTTTTTGTACGGTCCTTTTTCGATCAGAAGCATGACATCTACGTCTGAGCATGGATGTAGCTCGGCGCGACCATATCCTCCCACTGCCACCAGCGCGACTCGTGTGCCCGCCGGGAGCCTGTCTTGGTACAGGCACCACACCCAGTGTAGGAGCTGATCTACCAGCCACGCGCGGCCATGCACAATTTCTTTAGCCGACACGCCCTGCAGATACCACTCCCGTAGAATTTTCCGACCGTGGACCAGGCTTTCCTTAAAAATAGCCAGCGGATTCTTAGAATCCGTGAGAGTCGCCTGGAACCTTTGGCTGTTGAACAGTTTTTGCTTCGATGGATACATCTAGACCTAGATTGCTGCGCCCGAATTAACCGTGAGTACTTCGTGGGAGTGGTCAGTCACCAAAATAGTGTGCTCCCACTGAGCCGATAGGCTGTGATCGCGAGTCACCACTGTCCAGCCGTCTGCGAGGAGCTTCGTTTCTCTCCTGCCAGCGTTGATCATTGGCTCGATAGTGAATGTCATTCCCGGTACCAGCTCGGTTCCGGTATCTGGTTTCCCGTAGTGCAATACCTGTGGATCTTCATGGAATTCTTGACCTATTCCGTGTCCACAGTACTCACGAACGACGGAGAAACCCTGGCTCTCGGCATAACTCTGGACGACGTGTCCAATATCTCCCAGGCGAATACCGGGTCTCACTATTTCGATGGCTCGGCGCAGACATTCGTAGCTGGTTTGGCTAACTCGCTTGCCCAGAATTGAAGGCGCGGCTACGTAAAACATCCGACTGGTGTCACCGTGAAATCCATCCTTAATTACAGTGATATCTATGTTGATGATATCGCCAATTTTCAGCTTTTTATTGCCAGGGATCCCATGGCAAACAACGTGATTCACCGACGTACAGATCGATTTAGGAAAACCCTTATAATTTAACGGCGCGGGTATCGCGTCCAGCTTGTCAACAATATAATCATGACAAATACTGTCCAGTTCTCCCGTGGTGATTCCGGCTGTCACATGAGGTTCGATCATATCCAGCACTGACGCCGCCAGTCGACCAGCGACTCGCATTTTCTGAATCTGTGCGTCGGTCTTTATCGAGATAGCCATTGATTTCCGATTGCTAGCACCATCTGTTCAGCCCCCTTGGTTTTGGGCTGCGCAGATTAGCTTCTCAGCCTCCGCACTGACGCGGTGCGTACATGCTACCCGATCCTGACGCTCGCTGCAGGGGCATACCATAAGACTCGGGCAACCCTTACCAGGGAAGGACTCGTCGTGTTGCTGTGTGGTAGCTTGCTATGCTATATAGCCAAGCCTATTTTAACTTTCGCACACGGACCCTACGCTCGTCCGGGTGCCCCCAGGTCTATCTGGGGGTTGGCGAGCGATATCCGTGGCGGCCTAACCCGAACGGAGTACTGCCATGAGCGACGTCACCATGCGCCAGATGCTGGAAGCTGGCGTTCATTTCGGTCACCAAACCCGTTACTGGAATCCCAAGATGGGCCCGTACATTTTTGGTGAGCGCAACAAAATCCACATAATAAATTTGGAACATAGCTTGCCGTTATACCGTGAGGCCATGAATTTCCTTGGCCATTTGGCCAGCAATAAGGGGGTAGTTTTGTTCGTCGGAACCAAGCGCCAGGCGAGCGCGGCGGTGCAAGAGCAGGCACTGCGTTGTGGCTGTCCATACGTAAATCATCGTTGGCTCGGTGGTATGCTCACTAATTTCAAGACGGTTAAGAACTCTATCCGACGTCTAAAAGAGCTGGACACCATGCGGGAAGATGGAAGCATGGATCGCCTCAGCAAAAAAGAGGCACTGCAGTTGCAGCGGGAAAGCGCAAAGTTGGAACGGGGTTTGGCGGGTATCAAGGATATGAACGGTCTACCTGATGCACTATTCGTGATCGACGTGAAGCAGGAGTACATCGCCGTATCAGAGGCCAATAAGCTACATATTCCGGTGGTGGCGGTGGTAGATACCAACTGTTCGCCGGCGGGAGTGGATCACATCATTCCCGGGAACGATGATGCAATACGGGCGATTAAGTTATACCTTGACGGTGCATCAGACGCGATTACCGAGGGTCGGAATGCTACGGCCAGCGCCGTTGTCACCGATGAGGACGAATATGTTGAGGTTGATCGTACTGGAAGCACCATAATCTCACAAACTGCGGCCACAGGTCTAAGAACGCCCGCAACATATCAGATTCCCGACAGCGCTGATGATGTCGCAGGATTACCCACCGACGGCGTAACTACAGAGTCTCCGACCGAGCCGTCAAGCAGTCCCACAGTAGAAAATGTTGCCGAGGAGCGCGATAGCACCAATGTTAATGTTGATGCTGAACAGCAAGTCTCGGACAAGGACACAGCGCCGGATTTACCCGCGAAATCGTTGGTCACTAAAGATAAACCCAGCGAAACCAAAACTCTCAGAAAGACTACCAAAAAGACTACCAAAAAGGCTGCGAAAATAACCAAATCCAGCAAAGTCGCGACCAAGACGACGAAAGTGACAAAAAAGAAGACCAAGACCGCAGCGTCGAAGACTAAATCAAAGAAATCCGATACCGCGGGAGAGTCGTAATGACTCAGCTCCGTCATCAGGTTGCTTCGGCTCAGAACGAAGGCACCAGCTAATGAACATTTCTGCATCGATGGTTAAAGAGCTACGAGAGCGTACCGGTGCCGGAATGATGGAGTGCAAAAAGGCCCTAAGTGATGTAAATGGCGATATGGACGCGGCGGCTGATTTGCTGCGCAAAAAAGGAGCAGCCAGTGCAGACAAAAAAGCGGGCAGGATTGCAGCCGAAGGTGTCATATCATCTTTTATTAATGATAACAATAAATTAGGAACATTAGTGGAAGTGAACTGTGAGACGGATTTTGTCGCGAAAGAAGACAGCTTCCGAGATTTTGCAG
>JAOTYS010000071.1 GCA_029861795.1 Gammaproteobacteria bacterium
TGATGAGCGTTACGCACTATCGTTTGCGGTTCCCATGAATACGCCGGGCCTTAAGGTGTTGTCCCGTAAATCCTATGAGCAGGCCGCGGTGTCGGAATTCGACAATCCGTTGTCATCTCACTTTGATGAAAACGACGCGTTGATGTACTTCGATGATGTCAAGGTGCCGTGGGAACGCGTGTTTGTCTATCGTGACACCGACATGTGTCGTGCTCAATTTCAAGATACCGCGGGTCACCTGTTTCAGAATTATCAGGCCCAGATTCGATTGTTAGTGAAGATGCAGTTCCTGGTTGGCATAGCTTATAAGCTGGCAGAGACCATAGGCACTAACAAAATGCCCCAGATCAACCAACAACTGGGACACATGGCGGCGCAGGCGGCGATGGTGGAAGCGATGGTTTATGGCATGGAGGCAAGTGGCAGTTACTACGGCGAGCACTATGTTCCCAATAAGCACTTAATGTACGCGGCACAGGTACTTACCCAGGACCTCTATCCACAGTTCATCAATAGTATTCGCGAGTTGGCGGGAGGTAGTTTGATCATGTTACCTTCCTCCGTGCATGATTTCGCCGATCCGGAACTACGATCAGTGATCCAAAAGACCCAACAATCACCGGCCACGGATCCTGAATCTCGTGTCAAGTTTATGAAACTCGCATGGGATGCTGTCGGCTCAGAGTTCGCCTCACGCCATGTGCAGTACGAAATGTTTTACGCAGGCGCCCAATTTGTGACCCAGGGACACAGCGCGCGAAGTTATGATTGGAACAATGCCGTGGGTTTGGTGGAGGATATGCTTGCCCGCTATGAGCTAGAGGACATATTGCGCGGAGAGAGAAAGGAGGAACAAGGCGCTAGAGCACGCGCCAGTGATCGTCGTTAGACTGCGTGTGAACGACGGGGGACATAACAACACAACATGTTTGCGCAGCAACTAATCAACGGGCTAATGCTCGGCGCGTCTTATGCGTTAGTTGCCATCGGCTACACGCTAATTTTCGGTGTGTTGCGCCTACTCCATTTCGCACATGGCGAAGTATTCATGTTTGGTGCGTTCATCGGTCTAAACATCGTACTTGCCTGGTCGGGGGTAAACATCTATGTCGCCATCATAGGCGCGATGATCGGCACCGGACTTATCGGTTTGCTGGTGGCGCTTATCGCAGTGCGTCCGGTCAGTAGCAAGTATCCGTTAGCGCCGCTGATCTCGACCATAGGCGCGACATTAGTGATGCAGAACGTCGCTATCCGCATCTTTGGTGGGGAAAACCAAGCGTTTCCAGAGACTATGGATCCGGTGATCTACCACATCGCGGGACTGACTATCAGCTCGGTGCAGATATTCACCCTAGTGATGTCCGTGGTGCTCATGGTGGTGTTGTGGATGTTTGTCAATCGCAGCAAGATGGGCCGTGCGATGCGGGCGGTAGCTGAGAGTCATGAAACCGCGGCGTTGCTCGGTGTGAATGTCGGCCGGACTGTGCTCTTTACTTTTATGGTGGCTTCGTTTCTCGCCGGCGCTGCCGGTGTGCTTGATGGTATTCGCACCAGTGCGGTGTCGCCGTTCATGGGATTGGAGGTCGCGGTGGCAGCGCTGGTCTGTATGCTTCTGGGGGGACTCGGCAATATCGTCGGGGCGATGGTGGGGGGATTTATCCTTGGAATGGTGGAAATCTTATCTGCGGCTTACTTGGGTACGTCGCTGCGGGATTTATTCACATTTGTCATTTTGATTTTGATCCTGATCTATAAGCCCTCAGGATTGTTCGGTACTAGGGTGGTTGGCGATTGATGTTATGAAGCTGTCGGTAGAGAAATGATTTTCGACGAATTTGTCCAGTCATTGTTGGTGTTCACCGGGATCAACATTATCGCGGCATTTAGTTTCTACGTGCCTTTTAAGACCGGGCAAGTATCGCTCGGGCAAGCGGGATTCATGGGAGTTGGGGCTTACGCCGCAGGGATAATGACCGTGAAGTTTGGGCTTCCTTATCCGGTGGGCCTGCTGTTTGGCGGTGTGTTCGCTGGATTCATTGGCGTATGCGTAGGCTTTCCTGCGCTGAGAATCCGAGGAATTTATCTGCTCTTGCTCACGTTGGGATTTGCTCAAATCGTGCAAGTGATCGCATTGACCTGGGAATACACGGGCGCCCATGACGGATTCCAGGGAATTCCCTATCAAGAACACACGATCTTCTATGTTTACGGGGTCATTATTTTGCTGTTGATTTTCTTTTCTCGGTTGGAGCGTTCCAGCCTAGGGCGTGCCATGGTCTCTATTCACGAGGATGAGGAAGCCGCGGAGGTAATGGGGATAGACGTGGTGCGCACCAAGTTGTTCGCGTTTGGTGTCGGTGCGCTTATCGCGGGACTCGCTGGCGCCATGTTTGCGCACTATCTGACATACGTTGACTCGCGCACTTTTAATATCTTACTGGGCGTTGAGATCTTGATGTTTGCGGTGGTGGGAGGCGTTACTACTTATTGGGGGCCGATACTAGGCGCTTGTTTTCTCACATTGTTGCCAGAAGGACTGCGTGAATTGCGAGATTTGCTGGAGTTGATCCCTTTAGCGGTTACAGACGCTCTTCCCTATGGCAACAATGTTTATGACTGGCTCTATGAGTTTCTGAACTTCGAGAATGAAAAACGATTAATTGCGTATGGGCTCATTCTTATTGGGATGATGATTGTTCGTCCTCAGGGTTTGCTAACACGGCGGACCGTTCAGCGTTTGGCGTTTTGGAGACGGGGTGCAGCCAGTGTCTGAAGGAGGCAATAGCCTATGTCTGCAGGCGCACGGACTCACCAAACGATTTGGCGGCTTCCACGCGTTACGTGACGTGTCGGTGGGTGTGCGTAAGGGCGACATCCACGCCATCATCGGCCCCAACGGTGCAGGAAAGACGACTTTCTTTAACGTGCTGAGCGGCACGCTCACGCCGGACCAGGGCGATATCACTTTCGAAGGTCAGACGCTCAGCAGACTCAAGCCCTACCGCCGTACCGCGTTGGGTATTGCCCGCACTTTCCAGAACATCCGTTTGTTCGAGCATATGACAGTGCTCGAAAACATTATGGTGGGGGAGCACAGCAAAGCGTATTCGTCGTTATGGGGTGTGTGTTACAAAACGTTGCTGCACCGCCCCTTTGGTCAGATCTCTGAAGAGCGTCGCATGCGCGAGCGTGCACTGGAACTGTTGGAGTTCTTTGATTTGGGCGATAAGGCCAACGCCGATGCCTCTGATCTTTCTTATGGTGAGCGGCGTCGTTTAGAAATGGCTCGCGCCCTGGCGACGAATCCACGTTTATTACTGTTAGATGAACCCGCCGCTGGCATGAATCCTCACGAGACAGAGGATCTTAATCAGCACATCGCCAATATACGAGATCGAGGTGTGACCGTCGTTCTTGTGGAACATGATATGAAGTTGGTGATGGACATCTCGGATTGCATAACGGTTCTCAACTTTGGCGAGAAGATTGCGGAAGGATTGCCTGCGGAGATCCAGGCTGATCCGTCTGTGATTGAAGCGTATCTGGGTGGAGAGGAGACGCTGTGAGCTTGCTCCAGATACAAGGTGTACATGCAGGTTACGGCGATATAGAGGTTTTACACGGTGTCGATATCGCAGTCGAACAAGGCGAGATTGTTACATTGATCGGTGCTAATGGCGCCGGTAAGACGACGTTGCTGAAAGCGATCTCAGGACTGGTAAGGGCGGGCCGTGGCACCATAACGCTAGACGGTGTCGCAATTCAGCGCCTGGCACCGCACAAGATTGTTGAGAAAGGTGTTAGTCAGGTTGCAGAAGGCAGGGCAATACTTAAGCGCATGACCGTGCTCGAAAATATCAAAATGGGTGCGCATGTCAGACGCGACCGAGAAGTCGATCGAGACATTGAGGTAATGCTGGATAAGTTTCCCGTGCTGCGCGAGCGTCAGTCTCAGCTAGCGGGGCTTCTCAGCGGCGGGGAGCAGCAGATGCTGGCAATCGCGCGAGCACTTATGGCGAGCCCACGGATTTTGTTGCTGGATGAGCCGTCTCTAGGGTTGGCGCCGCTTGTCGTCACTAAAATCTTTCGCACCTTGCGAGATTTGAGAGAGGAGGGTAAGACGATCTTCTTGGTTGAGCAGAATGCACGTCGTGCGCTGCAACTTGCAGATCATGGCTATGTGTTGGAGCGCGGCACCATTGCACTGCGGGGTACGGGGGAGAGTCTCCTTAACAACCCCGAGGTGCAGCATACCTACCTCGGGATTCGGACTGAGGGTGCGGGTGCCGGGGCGGTCGACGAACCACGCTTGGTGCAGTAGACTGTTGCGCGTCGGGGGGCGTCCCCGCCTCGGCGTGTGGCTTAAATGATTGGGGATAAACATCGGAGGAGTAGTGTAATGAAACGTTTCGTATCTATGGCCACTATGGCCACTATGGCCACTATGGCTTTGGCCCTGTTAGCGGTTTCCATCCCGGCCTCCGCCGAGCTGTCGGGTCGAGCAGTTAAGATCGGGGTGATGTATCCCCTGACCGGGAAGGGCGCCTCCTGGGGCGAAAACGCCCAGATTGGCATCCAGCTCGCAGCCGAGGAGATCAACGCGGCGGGAGGTATTGGCGGCGTGCCCATCAAACTGGTGGAGTATGACTACCAGGCCAAAGAATCCGAAGGCATTAACATTATTAATAAGCTGGCAACGCGGGACGAGGTCTTAGCAGTGCTGGGCCCTTGCTTCAGCTCGGTGGTAGAGGTGACTTATCCGTTGCTAGAACGGCTGAAGATGCCGGTGATCTCTTATTGCTCGGCAAAGCCTGGGTTGTCTGCCCTGAGCGAATGGGGTTTCCGCAACAGCTTGACCAGTGACAAACAGCTTGCTCCTGTGGTCAAGGCGTGGAAGGCGGAATACGGCATCGAGAGTGCGGTGATCATTCACGACCTGGAAGATGCCGTGTCTAAGGCCGAGGGCGCGAAAGTGTTGCCCATGTTGTTTGAGAAAGAAGGGATCGAAGTAAAAGAAGTCCTGACCTACCGCACTGAAGATACGGATTTCTCGGCACAGATCACCAAGGCGAAATCCTTGAACCCGGACGGTATCGCTCTGGGATCCTGTTATCAGCAAGCTGCGGGCATCGTCAAAGAGGCGCGACGTCAAGGCATGGAGCAACCGGTTATCGGCGGGGCATGTGCCGGTTCACCAGGGTACATCGAGCTCGGTGGCGAGCAGGCTGAGGGCAGCTACATGTCTACTGCGGCGTGGATGGATGACCCACGTCCAGCGGTTCAAGAGTTCGTGGAGAAAGTGTTTGCCAAGAACGGTGGGCAGCAGTTTCCGTACAGCGCACCGCGTGGATACGATACCATGTACATCACCGCACAGTGCATGGAAGATCTCGGTGTAACGAACAAGAAGGATGACCTCGCCTCTGACCGCGATAAGATCCGTCAGTGTTGGTCTGAATTGAAGGATTATGATGGCGTTTCCGGCATGACCACGATGAACGAAGTCGGTGATGGGGCCGGTGGGATGCGAGTGTTGAAGGTGATGGACGGCAAGTACGTAGACGTATCTCAATAATACGCTTTGTTTGAAACATACAACGGGGGCCATCGGCCCCCGTTTGCTTTTGTTGTATCGGGATGATTTTGTAGCCACGCGCTTTAGCGTAAACGACAGAGCGGAGCCAGGTGTTGATGAACTTATCCGGTAAGACTGCGATCATCACGGGTGCCACCAGTGGAATCGGCAAGGCAACTGCTAAAGCTTTGCATCACGCAGGGGTCAGGGTAGTCGTGACAGGTCGCAATGAGGGGCGGGTGTTGACCGTGGCCAAGGAGCTAGACGGTGCGTCCTACCTTGTGGGCGATATTGCTGATGCGGAAGTCCCGAAAAAGTTGATTGAGCGTGCACTTACCGATTATGGTAGTTGTGAGATCGTGATTAATAACGCGGGGATTATTCACAATGGACCGATCGAAAAAATTGATATCGATAAAGTCTGCGAGATGGTCCGCATCAATGTGGAAGCCGCGTTTCGTATGGCTTATACCGCGGTAAAACACTTTGTATCGATGGATCGTGGACACCTCATCAATATATCCAGCGTGCTCGGCACCAAGGTGCGCGTATACACAGGGGCCTATTCAGGAACTAAGTACGCCATCGAGGCCTTATCGGAAGCTTTGCGCATCGAATTGGCGCGCACCCCCGTGCAGGTGACCTGTATTCAGCCGGGTCTGGTGATGACAGAGTTACACCGTGAGTTTCCCGTCCATCCCAAAGAACCGATGAAGATAGACCGACCATTGGTCCCGCAGGACATCGCCGAGGCCGTGATGTTCGCGCTAACTCGGCCGGAACACGTTACCATCCCTACGCTTATGGTTTTGCCCAAAGATCATAAGACTTGATTTCTTTGCATCAAGCGTAAGGCTGTTCCCGCTGTGCTGATCACAATTGCCTTGGCTGAAGAATTGCAACAAAATGAACCATCTTCCACAGCATGCATGAGGACTGATTCATGACGCAGTCTGCGACTACTAGATCTCCCATCCGGTCAAATACGTCACAATGGGTGGGGATGCCCTATGAATTGGGCAATTTGCCAGGAGCGCGCGCGTCGATCGGGTTGATTACTTTGGATTGTGATTTGACCATCGAGCCGGAGCTATGGGTTTATCTGCCGAAGGATGGTGTTGCGCTGTATTCAAACCGAATCCCGATGGCGAAGGACGCTACCGTAGAAACCTTGCGCGATATGGAGGACAAGATTACCGAGACTGCACAGTTGCTACCGACAGAGTACCTGGATGTTATTGCATTTGGCTGCACCTCCGGCACCATGGCCATCGGTGAAGCGACGGTCAGCGAACACATTCGCAAGGCCAAGCCCGGGATCTGTTGTAGCGACCCCATCACCGCGAGCATCAAAGGACTAAAAGTATTAGGGTGTCAGCGTATTGCCTTGTTGACACCTTACATCGATGAAGTGAATGCCGTTGTGGAGAATTATGTGACTAACCACGGGTTCGACATTGCGGCAAAAGGGAGCTTTAAAGTTCGAGCAAGCGAGGAGATGTGTATGATTTCGCCACAGGCCATCTACGCGGCGGCATATGAATTGGGACAGGCCGACGTCGACGCTGTATTTATATCCTGCACGGGTCTTCGCGCCTCATCAGTTATTGCTCCATTGGAGCAGGCGCTGGGTAAGCCTGTGGTGGCGAGCAACCAGGCTCTTTCCTGGGATTGCCTAAGACTCGCGGGCTACAAAGATAAAGTTGAGGGTTACGGCCGCTTGTTAAGGGATTGTTGAGACCCTCTAGTGCGCCTGAAGACGCACCTGCACTAAGCCAAGTCGGTAGGTTCGCCTTTAGGCGAACATTAGAGAACATAAGGGGAAGCTGATGTTGATCTACAGCGACAGTTTTTTGCTTGCAAGGGTGAAAGACTGGTATGGGATGTCATTGAGAAGGTCAACAAGACAAATTTCACCTATAACAGCGAAGGGCTACCCAAGACTAGGGATTGATCTGATTGTCTTCCGCCGTGGGGCATGCGTGCACAACAACGCATATTCTTGTTGATTCGTTCGGACAGCAACCAGTCGCGTTATGTGCCTGTCGCTACGGAATCGCTATGAATGGGTGTGGGCCCTCGAATGTCCCCGGTCGCACCTGGCCCTGGTTCATAGCTCATCTCGCGCATATTGATCTCGGTGTGGCAATGGGAACACACAATCAGTGGTTCGAGGTCGTGCCTACAGGTGTCATGATGAACAATAAGTGGTGGACCCGCAGCCCCAGCTAACCAACGATCACCCCATCGCATCAGTGAGACCATACTCGCATACAATTCTCTACCTTTCTCGGTAAAACGATACTCAAACCGTTCAGGATTGATTGCGTACCGACGTCGTTCGAATAGATCATGGTCAAGTAGGCGATTAAGACGGTTGGATAAGATATTGGTGGAGATACCGAGGTTACGCCTCACTTCATCGAAGCGATGCACGCCGAAGAACGCTTCGCGCAGTAGTAGGAACGTCCAACGATCGCCAATGATCTGCATGGTTCTGGCGACGGAACATGCGCGCTGCTTGACGAAATTCTCAGGCTTAGAAGAGCGCCGCATTTGACGTCGAGATGACGTCTGTGCCGCACCCGCACCTGGCCCAGGATAGTAGGACACGTGTCTGATACTGATCTGGTCGCGGCAATGGGAACAGATAACTTCCGCATGGCAGATGTGGCCACACAGATTGTGACGGAATAACAGCGGCGGCCCTTCGGGCCCGGCGAGCCAACGATCTCCCCAGAACATCAGTACTAGCATGCTGGAGTAGAGATTGGCTCCTTTGTCGGCCAGCTTGTATTCGAAACGCGTCGGTACCTCCTGGTATTTCACGCGTTTGAACAATCCCTCAGTCACTAGGTGTTGCAATCGACTAGTTAGGGTACCCCGGGGCATTCCCAAGTTGGTGCGAAAGTGGTCGAAACGCCTGACGCCGAACCAGGCTTCCCTTAACACCAAAAACGTCCAAGGATCGGCGACGATATCCAGAGTACGTGCGACCGAACAATTCTTGGGGGCGGCGGATACGTCCGTCATGTTGTTCCCATGTCTTGAATTAGCTGTTCGGCGCGCTTTCGCAGCTGAAATTTCTGGATCTTACCGGTGGCGGTCTTTGGGAGATCGTCAAAGATGACCGTTTTGGGGCACTTAAAGTGGGCCAGGTGCTCACGACAGAAGGCGATGATCGCTTCTTCGGTGGCTGTGGCGCCCTCACGCAATGTCACAAAGGCACACGGAGTTTCACCCCAATAGTCGTCGGCGCGTGCCACTACCGCTGCCTCGAGTACTGCCGGATGTTTGAACAGAATGCTTTCGACTTCAATGGACGAAATGTTTTCACCTCCTGAGATGATGATGTCCTTTGATCGGTCTTTGATCTGGATGTAACTGTCCGGGTGAACCACGGCGAGGTCGCCGCTATGAAACCAGCCGTGACTCAAACTGTTCTGTGTTGCGCTGGGATTCTTCAAATAACCTCGCATGATGGTGCTTCCACGAGTGAAAACCTCGCCCACGGTCTCGCCGTCTGATGGCACCGGTACCAACGTTTCTGGGTCGGCGACCATTAGATCGTCGAACTGGGGATACTTAAGCCCTTGGCGTGCCTTCATGCTGGCTTGATCATCGGTGTCTAACTCATTCCATTCATCTTTCCAGTGACAGATAGTGACGCAACCGAAACATTCAGTCAGTCCATAAGCGTGGATGACGTCAAAGCCCAGACGTTCCATCGCTTCGAGCACCGTAGGCGGCGGTGCGGAGCCCGCAGTCATTACATTGACCGTGTGATCGAACTTGACCTGAGCCTGTGATGGGGAATTGATTAACATATTGAGCACGGTGGGAGCTGCGCACATGTTTGTCACAGTGTGTTCAGCAATCAATCTAAACACCTCAGCGGGATCTAGCTTTCTTAACATCACGTGGGTGCCACCCAGTGCAGTGATGGACCACGGGAAACACCAGCCGAGGGAATGAAACATGGGCAGTGTCCATAGATACACGGGGTGTTTCGCAATGCTCCACACCGTAATCTGTCCAAAAGTGGCGATGTAAGCGCCACGATGATGGTAGACGACGCCTTTTGGGTCTCCGGTGGTGCCCGAGGTGTAACTCAATGCGAAAGGTTCCCACTCATCCTCCGGCGGTTCCCATTCGAATTCTGGATCTCCGGTTTCAAGGAACTGTTCATAGGTCAGGTTTCCCAGGCGCTCACCAGCGTTCTCTTTGTCCGGGTCTTCGATGTCGATGACGAGTGGTGGTTTATCGCACTTTGCCAAAGCGGCCTTGATGGTGGGAGACAACTCTCGATCCGTAATAAGCACTTTGGCTTCGCCGTGATTGAGAATGAATGCGATGGCGGACGCGTCCAGTCGGATGTTGAGTGGATTGATCACGCCTCCAGCCATAGGTGCCCCGAAATGGGCTTCCAATGCTGCAGGGACATTTGGTGCCATCAATGCCACGACATCACCTTTTCCCACGCCGTGATTGTGCAGCGCAGAAGCTAAGCGACGGCAACGTTGATCAAGCTGCCGGTATGTGAAGCGAGTCGAGTTATAGATACATGCTATGCGATCAGGCCAGTTCGCCACAGCGGTGGAGAGATGTCTAATAGGGGTCAACGTTGCATAGTTGGCCGGTGTTTTATCCAATCCATGGGCAAATTTTTCCATCCCCGGATGCTTTTGCGTCATGGAACCCTCCAGGTAGTTCTACGGTTTACGTGCGATGATCCGTGCACCGCCTAGATTTCCACCACCATAGAGGGCAACTACCGTTGCATAGAAATCCTCAAGGGCTTCAACTAACTCCTCACCATGAACCGCGAGGTTGCGTTCATGCCTGCCAAGGTATTCGGCGCCTCGCTGGCGAACAAAGCTGGTCCACACCTCAGTCATGTCCACAGCCTGTACTTCAGTGAATCCGGCTGTTTCGATTTGCTCGCAATATTCCTCTAAGGTGGGCACATATTCGCAGTAGATCTTGTCGGAGAGGTCCTGCTGCTCCATCGCGCTGAATTCTCCACGTTTGTGAAAGTCTTCGATATATATTCCACCACCGGGTTTAAGCGCGTTGCGGCAGCGTTCTAATAAAGTGGTGCGATCCGGGATGTGTAGAAACGCGAGCCAGCTGACGACTGTGTCGAAGTCACGGAACCTTAGTGACTCGTCTAGCATATCACCACAAACATGATCGATAAGGTCTGCCAGTCCACACCGCCGGGTAAGGGTTTGAGCGGTGGTATCTAGGTCTGGCTGCAGCTCTAAGGCAGTGACGTGACAACCCGCTTTATGGGCCAGATATCGTGCGGGTCCGCCAATGCCGGAACCCACTTCGAGTACCCGGTGATCCGGGCCAATGTTGAGCTGACTTATGGCGGCGTCCACTGCTTCGGTGCCAAGATAGTGATACTGGTCCATCGTAGACAGTTGCTCTACGCTTAATGGATCGTCATCTTTTACACCAAGTGCGCGCAGGTCGTTGTATATCCGCTCCACCTGGTGGTAGAGCTTCATCGATTTGATCGATTGTTGCATCATTTGTCGCCGTCAGCGCTCGGTGACATTTGCTTGAGCCTTAGCTTGGCTTCGATGACGCATTGCCGTGCGAAGGACTCTATTGTATAGACTGGAGAATTTCTCGTGTGCTGGGAAGCAGTTCCACGCCCTCTTGTTCGAATGCGCTCATCGGTGGAAACTTTAGTCCGACCTGAGACATGTATCCCGCCATCTCATTAAGATATCGGTTGATGACTTGTTCTGTGGTGGCGCGCTTTAAACCCGTGCGTAAACAGAAATCGTTGTCAGCACCGTGTGGGCGTCCAAAGGCACGTTTCAACGCAACCGGTAGCATCGCGTCGAACACTTTTTGAAATTTGGCGAGCTGTTTCTTCTCTTTGGCGAATTCGCGCAAATTCTCTACACCGTTCTCGTAGTGTTCTTCTTCATCCTCGAGCACGATGCCCATCTTCTGCGCCCATGGCGTGTAGCTGGACTGTCGATATTCCATAATTTGCTGGCTGCCGGCCCGATCTACGATAAAATTGAAGACCGCGATATGCAGCCAGTCGTCTAAGTCTATAGACCAAAAATTCGTGGCCGACGGTCGATCTTTTATAATGGCTTCGTGGTCTTCGCCTAAATCATCGAGCAAATCACACAACATCTGGCTGTGTTGTGCTTCCTCTAGCGCGAACTCAGCGGCCAGGTGTTTCTCCCGCCAGGTGGGCGCGGCCGCGATGGATCGACCGAACACCTCCGCTGTTGCGGTTTCTGCGTAAAGCTGACGCGTCATCAAGCGAATGAGCATTTGCTTGTACTCACCGGTTGCTTCTGCGGGATTGGAAACTTCTTTGATTGCCATTTTTGTGCTCCCTTGCTCAAACTTTGGACTTGAGCACTAGTCTTTGGTTGAGAGTATGACTTTGCCGATAATCTTGCGCGATTCCAACACATCTAATGCGTCCGAAAACCGGTCCAGTGAATATTCGCCCATCACTAACGGATTGATCTTGCCTCCCTTGAATAGCTTGAAGATCTCCTCTTGCGCTTGTTGCACCATCTCGGGCGCCTTATTGAAATAGGAGTTTATGGTCATTCCAACCGCGGAGACATTTTTCAGCAACAAGTAGTTGGTTTTGATGGTGGGGATACGGCCTGAGGTAAAGCCCACGATTACTATACGACCACCCCAGGCCAAGGCGCGTAGACATGCGTCGAACACATCGCCGCCGACCCCATCCAGAACCACGTCGACACCCTTACCATTTGTAAGCTCGTGCACCTGCTGTCTCACCGTGTCCTTTAGATCATCTTTAGTCAGATCGATGATATGGTCCGCACCCGCATCGAGTATTGCTTGGGCCTTGCTCATTGTGGTGAGACCGGCGAATACCGTGGCCCCAAGTGCTTTGGCCAGTTGTATCCCAGCGACACCAATCCCCCCGGAGGCACCGGTGACCAACACCGTGTCGCCGGGTTTCACACCAGCCCGATCGGTTAGTGCGAAGTAAGATGTTTGGTATACCAATCCCATCGCAGCGGCGATCTTGAAATCCATCTCTGTAGGCAAGGAATAGGTGTGCGCTTCGCGGGCCACGACCTGTTCGGCAAACGCGCCGTGGTTGACCTGAACCATGACCCGGTCTCCCGGCTTAACCCGCGTCACATCCTCACCTACTTCAGTGATTACGCCGGCTGCCTCTTTGCCCGGGGTAAACGGAGTCGGTGGGATCGTTTGGTACTTGCCGTCAATCACCAGCAGGTCTGGGAAATTGATGCCGATGGAGTCAACATCGAGCAGTATCTCTCCTCGCCCCGGTTTGGGAGCAGCGACCTCGGCTAATCTAATGGACTCACGATTGCCGACTTCCTCAACAACAACAGCACGCATCGGGCTCCTCCAGTCATCTGTGCTCGTTATGTAGCTTACGAAAATGATTGCAATGGATAGTCTACCCGGGTTAGTCTATTAATGAAAGTGACTCGATCGGAACAAGTACGATGCCTCCGAGCCGACCCATTGAATGAAGACTAATCAGCATACTAAGGCAACTGTTGATCGACCCAAATCGGCGGTGGAGTATCCTTTTGAAGACTACCCGCCAGAGGGTGCGGTCACAGAGGTCTACCCAGGAATATATTGGTTAAGCACACCGCTTCCCTTCAAGCTGCGCGCAATCAACCTGTGGTTGCTCAAGGATGGAGACGGCTGGACCATCGTGGATTGTGGTTACAAAAGAGAAGATGTGCAGACCCAATGGCGCAGCGTCTGGGAAAGAACCTTGGGGGATCGACCGGTCGAGAGATTGATCGTTACCCATTTTCATCCCGACCACATGGGTAATAGTCGGTGGCTTAGTGAAACCTGGAATGTTACTCCGTACATGAGTCAAACGGAGTGGTTGTTCGCTAACCTGGCCGTGAGCCAACTCAATAGCGACAATGTTACCCAGCGAGCACATTTTTATGCGAAGCACGGTCTTGACCAGGAGCGTACCGATGTGTTTTTGAATGGGTTGGTGCGGTACCACGCGGGTTGCAGTGTGCCCGACAGCTACCACCGTATTGGCGATGGACAAGAAATCAGCATAGATGGTCGAACATGGAAAATATTAGTCGGCTTTGGTCATTCCCCGGAGCATGTCTGCCTTTACTCTGAAGAACTGGCGGTGATGCTCTCAGGCGATCAGATCCTTCCTGAGATCACGCCGAATGTCAGTGTTTGGCCGGGCGAGCCCGATGCCAATCCCTTGCAGGGTTTTCTCGATACGATAGAGCGATTTAAACCGCTATTGCGCAAAGACACGCTGGTATTACCTTCTCATCGACGTCCGTTTGTGGGTGTCCATACGCGTTTCGAAGAGTTGGAACACCACCATCACGAGCGCTTAGAAAAGGTCATGGGTGCAGTAGGTAGCGGTATCACCGCTGGGGAACTTCTGGATGTGTTGTTTCCAACGAATCTGGATGGTCACCAAATGGGATTTGCAATGAACGAGGCCCTGGCGCACCTTAATTTTCTGATGCACCAAGGGAAACTCCGACGAATTTCTGACAAGGATGGTCTTTTCCGGTTCGTCAGAGCGTAGCGACGAGTGTCTAGCCTGTTGGCTTGCACAGTCTAGCGCTCAGTTTATTGCACCTGGTTGCGATGCAAATTTAAGAATGTCTTGCTGGAGAGTGGAGGTTGAGAGTCGTGCAGAAACCAAAACGTAAAGAAGTAACTAAGTCTGTTTCCGAGGCAGTTGCCCAGATCGAGGATGGCATGACAGTTGCAGTGGGAGGTTTGGGTGCAGATAACCATCCGATGGCCGTAGTG
>JAOTYS010000072.1 GCA_029861795.1 Gammaproteobacteria bacterium
GTGGCTGCAAGGCTGGACCAACCGGTGGTAGCTAATGCATGGCGGGTCGGCATACATGGCACCACGCGCAGCTGCGCCGCAGGGGGACTCGACGTCACTGTCTACACCGCCATGATCTTGTTGCTAGCTGAGGAGGCAGCGCAGCCGGTATCCGATGTACGCCACGAGGCGGGTTGCCTTGATGTGATGCCGGTTCGGGCGGAGAAAGTCATTTATGACCATGGAACAAAGCAGGTTGATCCAAATTCGGTCCATCTGGCGGAGGCGGAATTCATTGTGTCCGCAGGCAACGGGGTTACAGACTGGGATGCATTCCACAAATTAGCAGCAACGCTAAACGCGGCCGAAGGTGGTAGTCGTATGGTAGTGGACGCGGATCTGCTGCCGCGGCAGCGTCAGATCGGCGCCAGTGGCACTGTCGTTTCAGCCCGCGGCTATTTGTCTTTAGGCATATCTGGTGCACCGCAACATTTACTAGGGATCCAAGACTGTGAACACGTCATTGCGGTCAATAGCGACCCCAGTTGTGACATGGTAAGGCGTGCTGACCTTGCAGTGATCGGAGACGTCCAGGCCATCATGCCGGCATTAATCCGAATCGCTAATCAACACAATGAATCCTAACGCGGTCGCCTTGGTGTCTATCGGGTGTCAGCCGGCCTCGGGGCGACCCCGGCGTGCGTCCATGGATGCGAGGGCATTAGAGCTCGGCCTCAAGCTTGTGGGAGACCATCTATCTCTGCTTCACGCGGGCGACCCTGATCATCCAGTATTGCGGGATTACTTGGGTATGGGTGTGTCGCAGCTGAGCGTGCTGTGCCTGCCTCCTAGTGCGGATGTGGTACCGACTCTTGTGTATCATTTGCGCGACGAGGGAGCGGACATCGTGCTCACCGGACAGCAGGCCGAAGGTGGTGAAGATTCGGGTATGGTGCCCTACCTGCTGGGCGAGTCGCTAGGCATGGCCGTGGTCGCGAATGTGGTGGAGATCAGTTTGGGTGATGGCGCTGCGCAGGTGCTGCAGGCATTGCCCCGTGGTCAGCGTCGCGAGTTACTCGTGCGGTTGCCGTTTATCGCTGCAGTGGGTCAGGCGGCGCCTGCGCCTCGCCAGGTTGCCTTCGCTCGTTCGCGCCGTGGTCACATATTGAAGATGGATCCTGCCGTAGTGCAGATCGATGATCGACAACGCGGTGATAGACGCCCGGCAAGACGTCGCCCGAAACGATTGCAGACTGCGCCGGCGGGCGGTGCCGCCGACCGGCTTAAGGCTGCTTCAGGGATGCAAACAGGCGGGGGTCGCGTTCTGCAAAATCTTGATCCTGACGCGGCGGCACACGCGATTTTTTCGTATTTAGTGGAACACGGCGTAATCAGGTCGAATCAGGGATGAAGAGCAGTGGATCAGCGTTGACAAAATTACAATGATTACTTAAATTGTTTGTATAGCGCCGATTTGATTAATCAGCTTGCGGGCGCTCAAAAAATACGGCTAAAGCGAGGCCAAACCTGCTTTAGCGAAGCTGAGGCGGGTTTTTTTGTGTCCGCGCGCTTGCTGCGGCTGCCGATTGAATGTTGCTCAAGTGTGGCGGCGGAATCCGTTTTGGTGGCCTCGCAATCAGTAGAACTGGTTGATTAGGAGTCATGACATTGGCATCAAATCGCTTTACCGACCTGTTGTCTCAGCGCGATTACCTACTTGCCGACGGTGCAACCGGTACCAACCTGTTTGCCATGGGGTTACCCAATGGAGAATGCCCGGAGCGATGGAACATCGAGGCTCCGGAGCGGATCGCCGAGCTTCATCAGAGTTTCATCGATGCAGGTGCTGATCTCATTCTTACCAATTCTTTTGGTGGAACCCGGCATCGTCTAAAGTTGCATCAACTTCAAGATCGCGTCACTGAACTGAACATGGCGGCTGCAGGCATTGCACGTCGCGTGGTAGACGCAGCGAATCGACCGGTGATTGTCGCAGGTTCTATCGGTCCCACCGGGGAGTTATTCGAACCCTTGGGACCACTGACCATGGAACAAGGTCGAGAGGCATTCGCCGAGCAGGCCGCAGCGCTTGCCGCGGGGGGAGTGGACGTGCTGTGGATTGAAACCATGTCCTCCAAGGAGGAAGTGGAGGCTGCGACCGCCGGCGGCGCCACTACCAACTTGCCGGTGGTGTGTAATGTGAGTTTTGACACCAATGGCAGCACTATGATGGGCATCACACCCACAAACTTGGCCCATATCTGCGACCATCTTTCTCCGCAACCTGCCGCATTCGGTACTAATTGCGGCATTGGTGCAGCGGAAGTCATTGCCTGTATGCTTGGACTCGCCGAGGCGGCTAAATCAGACAGTGTTCTAGTGGCTAAGGCCAACTGTGGCATCCCTGAATTTGTAGACGGTGCGATCCGCTATAACGGCACCCCCGAGATCATGGCGGATTATGCGCGCATGGCTAGGGACGTCGGTGCGCGTATTATCGGCGGTTGTTGCGGCACTACGCCGGAGCACGTGCGTGCCATGAGCCAGGCATTGGTAGACTACGTCCCTGGTCCAAAACCAGATCTGGTGATGGTGGAACAACGGCTCGGCAAGATTTCAAATGGAGCAAAAGGGGTTCAGCCCGGTGCCCCTCGCCGTGGGCGACGCAAAACTCACTGAACCATCCACTGTTTACCCAAAGGCTTCCCTCGTTCAGCACCTTCGTTACTGCGAAGCCTTCGCTACTGGTAGAGTTGCGCCTTTCAACTCGCGATCGACGTGTGCCACAGCCGGGCTCCACCTTGCCCTAACTGGCGGGGTGGGACTCAGTGAGAATCCGTAAAGAGGATGGATAAGTCTATGAGCGATGCCACAACACTCGATCTCGAATTTGTACGTAGTCAATTCCCGGGGTTGAATGAATGGGCTTTGTTTGAGAATGCCGGTGGGACGCTGGTGCCCCGGTCGGTGATTGATCGAGTAAACGCCTACATGACCGATACCCAGGTGCAGCCTGGGGCCGAATTCGCGTCGTCGGCCTTGGCCGAGGAGCGCATCAGCGAGAGCCAGCAGGCAATGGCGCAAATGATCAACGCGTCTGTAGATGAAATTATTATCAGTGCGTCGACAACCATGAACATCTACGTGCTGTCCCACGCGCTGCGGCCCTGGTTCAAGCCTGGGGACGAGGTGATTGTTACCAATCTAGACCATGAAGCCAATAATGGCGCATGGCGTAGGTTGGAAGAAGTGGGTGTGGTGGTCAAAGAATGGCAGATGTCGTCAGAGACCGCGGAACTCGAGGTCGGTGCATTGGAGAATCTTCTTAGCGAACGCACCAGGTTAGTTTGTTTTACCCACTGCTCAAACATCACCGGATCGATCCACGATGTCAAGAATATTACCAATATCGTGCATCAGGCAGGTGCGCTGGTGTGCGTGGATGCAGTTGCCTATGCACCTCACCGACACCTAGATGTACAGGATCTCGACGTCGATTTCTATGCTTGTAGCCTCTACAAGTTATATGGTCCCCACCTAGGAATGCTTTATGGTAAGCGCGAGCATCTGTCCCGAGCCCGACCGCAGAATCATTTTTTTATCGAGGATATCCCACTCGCGTTGAATCCGGGTGGCCCCAACCACGAATTGACCGCGGCGTTGTCAGGCATCGTGGATTACTTCGACGCATCGCACGCACACCATTTCCCGGGGAGCAATGCTGAGCTACATCAGCGCTTCGACCAAGTGTTTTCTTTAATAGCCGAACACGAACAAACGTTGGCGACTCGATTTATGAATTTTCTGAATTCCAAACCCGGAATCAGGATTATCGGTCGACCCACCGCGGATAAGTCGCTTCGAGTTCCCACGTTTTCGTTTGTCGTCGGTAATCGAAACTCTGAAGAGATTCCAGCGAGTCTAGTGAGACGCAAGATAGGAATTCGTGCTGGCGACTTTTATGCGCGTCGTTGTATCGACGAGTTAGGCCTGCAGGCGCAGAACGGCGTTATTCGCGCGAGCATGGTGCATTACAATACGATGGACGAAGTGGACAGACTAATAGATGGTTTGGACGAGATAATATGAAAAACTGTCGTGGCCTCGGGTGCCCAACTAAAGGCCTTGTGTTAGCTCGGCATCCCAAAGGCCTTGCGCAGCGCGGCAACGGCCGGATCTGAAATGAAATAAACACCCGCCTCGTAGGTATTGTCGTGTTCGTTCCAAATCCAGTCTTCATGACGCCAATTAATCAGCCAGGCGTCGCGGTTACCGGTGATTCGACGTAGGCTATGAGTGATGGCAGAGATATCATCGCCTAATTGTCGGTGGTCCGTGTGAGCGTTGGCACTTAGCAATTCCTTTAGATCCGCTTTGCCGACTTCGCCGTCGTAATTACGTGCAAACACTCGCAACGTCTCCGTTTCGGATTGGGGGATATGTCGGATCAAGGCTCGCGCCTCATCCACGGTCAGTGGATATGACTCGTCGCGGTTAGGTGTCCAATCAACGGCTGCAAAATCAGAGAGAACCTTTGAAAAGTCCTCTTCAAGAATGCTCAACAGTTCGCGTCGAGCGTCTGGACTTAGTCGCTCGAGTTGGGATTCATCAATAGTAAAACTCGTCATAGCGGTTATACCTCCACTGGTTCGGTCATCCGCAGAGTTTGAGATTGAACGGTCCAGCTAATTCTATCAATACGTTTCAGTCTGTGGGTTGTAACATGCAGTATCGGGTACCATAGGGCGGCACGCAAGACGGTTAGGAAGTGGTTAATCGGGCTTAGACAAGAATGCGATAGGCTTATGTAATAATAGGCGCTGAAGCTCGGTTGTTGGCAAGGCGGCACCTTCGATGTTGCTCCCGCTATTCTTTGTCCAACCGGGGTTACCTTAGTGGTCAACTGAGTTTTATATCATGAAACTTAACATAGAGATCGATACTACACCCGAAGAGCTGCGGAAATTCCTCGGACTGCCAGATGTGCAACCGGTTCAACAAGAGCTTATGGAAAAGGCTCGCGAAAAGATTCTCGCAGCAATGGACAATTACGACCCGATCAAGCTGATGTCAGCCCTATTGCCCGAAGGGATGCGTTCAGTCGAAGAAATGCAGAAGGCCTTCTGGGGACTGACCGGTGTAGGCAAAGACCAGAAGAAAGATGATTGACGGCGAGTCTAATCGCTCTGGAGAGGGCTGCCTGTGAAGTTCGCCTTCGTCATGGATCCACTGGAAAAGGTCAAGGCGTATAAAGATACGACCTATTTCCTGATGCTGGCGGCTCAAGAGCGTGATCATGATGTCTACTATCTGAATCAACGTGACCTGCACTTCCAATCGAGCGAAGTTATTGCTCAACTGACTCAGCTGGAGGTTCATGCGACTGTGGACAAACCCTTCACACGGCATCAGGCGCATCTTTGTCCTCTCAGTGAAATGGATGTCGTGTTCATCAGAACCGATCCACCGTTCGATCGCGCTTACCTTTACGCCACGTTGCTACTGGATTTGTTGCCTGCGTCGACGCGGGTGATCAATCGGCCGGAAGCGCTGAGAAACTGGAACGAAAAGTTATCAGCGTTATTCTTTCCAGCGTTAATTCCGGCCACGCTTATCACCAATGAAGCATCGCGGATCCATGATTTCATGATGGACATCGGTAGGATAGCGCTAAAACCGGTGGACGGTCACGGAGGTCAGGGGATCTTGTTCCTTGACTCCAATGACAAGAACGCGGATCAGATGATTCAAATGATCACCCATCAAGGTTCCCACTGGGTGATCGCCCAGCAGTATATGTCTGCGGCCGTCGAGGGTGACAAACGGATCCTGCTGGTCAATGGCGAGCCGTTAGGCGGGATCTTGCGGTTACACCCCGAAGGTAAGGAGCTGAATAATCTCGATGCCGGCGGTACAGCCCATTCTGCGGAGTTAAACCAGCACGACTTGGAGATATGTGAAGCATTGAAGTCTCCCCTGCTGGATCAAGGTGTTTACTTTGCGGGTATTGACGTGATCGGCGGTCGCCTAATCGAGATCAATGTCACCAGCCCCACTGGTTTGCAAGAGCTTTGTCGATTCTCGGGAAAAGACTTTCACCACGATATCATCGCCGGACTCGAATAAGGAACTTTTCCGGGCTGGTTTTGCTCTCACAGTAAGTACCATGAATAACCTTTTGAGTTATCCCGAGGTGCAGTCAGTGTTGCTGCCATTTGTGGTGTCGCTGACTTCTGGTTTGATTTTGAAGCGTTGGGGCTGGTGCTGGGCAGGCATTGGCGTGTTGCTCGGTTATTTGGTCGCGACTCTGCCTCTAAACGGCTTCCAATTCGTACCTCTCACCGGCACCCGCAAAGTGATTGTGTTGGCGCTTGCTGCGGGGATATTTGGGCTGGTGATTGACCCACTTCAATTGAAGACGCGGCTTCGATTTACCATGTTCTTCGCCATTGGTGCACTAGCGATAGCCTGGATAATCTGGCCCGTGGTGAGCCGCAAGGAAACGCTGGAGATGAGTGCACTTCTGGCCGGCGGGTTGGTGTACTGTGGGTGGCTTGCCGCGTCTCTGGAATTGCTCCGTCAGGATTCGCTACGGGTGGCCAGTGCCACGGTCGCCTTAGGAGCGGGCACAGGGCTTGCCGCGACCTTGGGCGCGACCGCGCTCCTCGGTCAGATGGGCATCTCCGTCGCGGCGGCCAGCGGGGCGTGTCTGATTATAGTAGTATTCAGCGCGCGCAATACGGCGGATACGGTGCTGACGTTCGCTGTGGGCTTAGTGTTAGGCCTGCTGGGATATGTCGCATTTGTGTTTGCGCGACTGCCATGGTTCGCGCTGTTACCGCTTGCCTTGGTCCCGGTAGTGGCACGGCTGCCGTTGCCACAGCGCTTACCGCGAATCCTGCAGGCGGTAGCGACTACTGCGGTGGCATCGCTGCCCGCCATCGTTGCGGTACTATCCGTGTATTTTTCTACTGAGCAGTCTTACTAATCTGAGTCAATCAAAAAGAGGAGATAAGATGGACATGAAGAAAGCTGTTTTGGCATTTGCTATGAGCATGATTCCCGTTAGCGCAGTTCTGGCGGAAAGTTACACCCTCGACCCGAGGCATACTTTTCCGCGTCTTGCGATCGACCATATGGGGTTTTCTACTGTATACGGTCATTTCAATAATACCAGCGGAAAGCTCGAGATGGATCGTGCCGCCCAGACAGGTTCCGTCGAGGTCACTATCGATGCCTCCTCCATTGACACGGCATATGATAAACGGGATGAACATCTGCGTTCCCCGGATTTCCTCAATGTCGCTGAATACCCTGAAATCACGTTTAAATCCACGGGCGTGACTTATAACAGTGATGTGTTGAGTTCCGTAGATGGCGAGATCACTATTCTCGGAGTGACCAAACCGATCACATTGACGGTGGACAGAATGAAATGCGGGGCTAACCCTCTCGACAAGAAAGACACCTGCGGTTTTGACGCCAGCGCCACCCTCAAGCGATCCGATTTCGGCATGAATTATGGAATCCCCGGGGTCGGAGACGAAATGAAATTGATGATCGGAGTGGAAGCAATCAAGGACGAATAACAACGATCACGTATGAAGGGTCATGGATGACCCTTAGTTGTGCACACTAACTTCGCAGAACTAGGTGTAGTCCCGGTCTCACCTCTTTTTGCACGCCTCTCTGTTGTTGGACGCCGGGATACCAAGCGCCAGGTAGCCGGCGTCGAGACACTTATCGTGATCCCACTAATTTGCTTCATTGCTTAGGGTCATCTCGCTAGGATGTCGGATTCGTTGAGAGAAGCCAGCTTGTATCAAAAGATCTATGCAGTGGTGCGCCAGATACCACCCGGTCACGTAGCGACATACGGCCAGGTCTCCGCTGTCGTTGGCGCATGCACGCCTCGGATGGTGGGCTACGCTATGGCGGCGCTGTCCGCAGAGGATGATGTACCGTGGCAACGAGTCATCAATCGTCAGGGCACTGTAAGCGAACGCAAAGGCGGGGGTGGTACAAGCCGCCAGTACGAACTGCTCAAAGCGGAGGGCATCGAGTTCAGCTACGATGGCAGGGTCGACTTTGCTAAGGCGGGGTGGGGAGGACCAGATTGGGCGTGGTTGCACCAGCACGGTTTTAATCCTCCACCTATAATTAGAACAAAACCGCGTTGACAAGCTGAACACCGCCATGCGTGTTCGCGGCTAGCGTCACTACATTCTCCCAGAACAATGAACTCACGACGTTACGATGCCATCGTCATTGGGACCGGGCCGGCAGGCGAGGGCGCAGCAATGTCACTGGCGAAAGCCGGTAAGGCGGTGGCTGCCATCGAAAAGTACTTGGATGTCGGTGGAGGATGTACTCATTGGGGCACGATCCCCAGCAAGGCGCTGCGGCATTGCGTTCAGCAGCTCGCCGATTATCGTGTTGATCCGTTATTCCAGCAGAATCTAGCCTACCTTAGCCTGGATTATGTGCGTTTGCTCAAGAGCGCTGACGGCGTTATCGCGAAACAGACGAGTATGCGCAAGGAATTCTACAATCGTAACCGCGTGGATATTCTCCCCGGCCACGCCCGTTTTATTGATGATCACACGGTCGGTATCGAGACAGATAGAGGCGCTACAGAGAAGATTGGTGCTGATTATTTCGTAATTGCGACTGGCTCGCGTCCTTATCACCCCCCTGATGTAAATTTCGCCCACGCGTGCGTCCACGACAGCGATACTATCTTGCGTCTAACGGATTCCAATGCTCGGTCGATCACAATCTACGGCGCAGGCGTCGTTGGCTGCGAATACGCGTCGATATTTGGAAACTTGGGATTCAAAGTGAACTTAGTGAATACTCGAGATCGGTTGCTCTCTTTCCTGGACGACGAGATCACTGAAGCGCTGGGTTATCACCTGCGGGATTGTGGCGTTCTCATCCGGCACAATGAGCAATATGAAAAAGTCGAGCCGGTCGACGACGCTGTCATCTTACACTGTCAGTCGGGGAAGAAGTTCAAGAACGATTTGCTGCTTTGGGCCAACGGACGGACCGGGAACACTCAGGACATGGGGCTGGAGGAGCTCAGCATCGAGATTAATCATAGGGGTCAGATAGAAGTTAACGAGAACTTACAGACCAATCATCCTCATATATACGCCGCGGGTGATGTGATCGGTCAGCCCAGTCTCGCAAGTGCAAGTTACGATCAGGGTCGGTTTGTCGGCACCCATATTGCTTCGGGCTCAGGAGACAGAAAACTCATCCAGGATATCCCAACAGGGATCTACACTAGCCCTGAAATAAGTTCACTCGGACGCACAGAACGTGAACTCACCGCAGAGAAGATCCCCTATGAAGTCGGCCGTGCGATGTTCCGCAGTATTGCGCGTGCGCAAATCACTGGACACACCGTTGGAATGGTGAAGCTTCTGTTTCATCCACAGACATTGGAAATCTTTGGGATTCATTGCTTTGGTGAACAAGCATCAGAGATTATCCATATTGGTCAGGCCATCATGTCACAATCAGGCAAAGGAAATACCCTACAGTATTTTGTTGATACCACGTTCAATTACCCGACCATGGCGGAAGCATATCGGGTGGCGGCGTTGAATGGATTGAATCGTATATTCTGAGGAACGCTTGGTGGCGCCAGGAAATGTGGACCGGCGCTAAACCTTGCGGTGCATAGACAGGTTCTAATTCGTGCTACAGTGAAGCCCCACATCCATGTTACCCGATGCTCGATATGTGGCTATGCGAATGCATGAATAAGCATGGCATAATGGATTGATGAGGTCGTTGGCCGTCGGCCACGACTGTATGAAC
This sequence comes from Gammaproteobacteria bacterium, assembly GCA_029861795.1. Next base: position 9,811 of record JAOTYS010000072.1, read on the forward strand.
GCAAAGATAGGAGCCGAGGTATGGCGGAAAAAGCTGTAAAGAAATCACAAGCGAAGGCGAATCACGTTTTTACTCTAGTTGATAACAAAACCGGGCAGTCATATGAATTACCCGTGTTGACGGGTACGCTGGGTCCGAAGGTGTTGGATGTGAGGAACTTGTACAACCAGACCGGGATGTTCACCTACGATCCGGGTTTCACTTCGACTGCCTCGTGTGATTCTGAAATAACCTATATAGATGGTGAAGAAGGCATCTTGTTGCATGGCGGGTATGCCATCGCAGATCTCGCGGAACATTCGGATTACTTAGATGTGTGTTATCTGCTCTTGCACGGAGAACTTCCGTCTCCGGAAGAGAAAACGGAATTCGAATATGAGATCACCCATCACACTATGTTGCACGATCAATTGATGGTGTTCTTCCGGGGATTTAGACGTGGAGCCCATCCCATGGCCATTATGGTTGGTGTAGTGGGCGCCCTATCGGCCTTCTACCATGACAGTACGGACATCAGTGATCCACACCAACGCATGGTCGCCTCTCATCGTCTTATCGCCAAGATGCCCACCATAGGCGCGTATGCGTACAAATACTCTCTAGGCCAGCCGTTTATCTATCCGAGTAACAACCTAAGTTATTCGGAGAATCTATTGAAAATGATGTTCGCGACACCTGCAGAGGAATACAAGGTGAACCCAGTACTGGCAAAGGCCATGGACAAAATCCTGATTCTCCACGCGGATCACGAACAAAATGCATCTACCTCAACGGTCCGTTTGGCGGGCTCGTCCGGGGCAAATCCGTTTGCCTGTATCGCGGCAGGCATCGCATCGTTGTGGGGTCCGGCCCACGGCGGGGCAAACGAGGCCGTGCTCAATATGCTTGGTGATATTGGTAGCAAAGATCGAATTCCAGAGTTTATCGATCGCGCGAAGGATCCGGACGATTCGTTCCGCCTGATGGGCTTTGGACATCGCGTGTACAAGAATTACGATCCGCGTGCGCAGGTCATGCGCAAGGCTTGTCACGAAGTCTTAGGCGAGTTGGGTGTAGAAGATCCCCTGTTAGATATCGCCCTGGAATTGGAGCAGATCGCTTTGAAGGATGACTACTTCATCGAGAAGAAACTATATCCTAATGTAGATTTCTACTCAGGAATTATTCTCAAGGCGATGGGATTCCCAAATAATATGTTCACAGTTTTGTTTGCTATTGGCCGGACGGTGGGGTGGGTCGCTCACTGGAAGGAAATGATAGGAGAGGGCGAAAACAAGATCGGTCGGCCACGTCAGTTATACATCGGTGAAAAGAAACGGGAGTTCAAGTCGGTCGAGGTTCGCACACACAGTACCGGAATCAATTGGTCATGGCTTTGGGGATCAAAGAAGTAGCTAGAGAAATTCGTCGAAGTTCCTTACTTACCATCCCGTCACGCCTACGAGCCACAGTGACGTTGCAGGGATGTATGTGATCAGGAGTACGACAATCAACAGTATGAACACAAAGGGAAGTGTAGAGCGATAAATTTCCATAAGGGGCTGGTTGAACCGGTATGCCGATAAGAACAGATTTTCTCCCATCGGCGGCGTCAGATAACCTAATTGCATGTTGGCAAGGAAGATGATGCCAAGATGGGTAGGGTCAATGCCGTAGGCATAGGCCATAGGCACAATGAGAGGCACGATGACGATGATCGCCGAGTAGATGTCCATCAGGGCTCCCACTACGATCAGAAAGACGTTTAATGCTAGTAGGAACAAATAGGGAGACTCGATGTAGTGCTGCACCCAGTTCAAAGCCTGCATCGGGATTTGGGCGATGACTAGGTAATTGGTTAAGCCCAACGCTACGCCGAGGATGATCATGAAACCGCCGATCAGTGTAGCGCTCTCGACAGCGACGCGAGTGATATCACGCTTGAGACTGAGTTCTTTGAAGACCAGACATTCGATGATGAGTGCGTACAGTACGGTGAGTGCCGATGCCTCCACCAAGGTCGCGAAGCCACCAAAGATGCCTACCAAGATTACTATGGGTAGGAGGACTTCCCACTTGGCCTCCCATAGAGCTTCGCCTAAGTCCCGAGCGCTGAACGCACTGCGCACGGCACCAGCGCACCAACCACGCCAGGCACCCCAGCCGGCGACTGCTACTACCAATAGCAAGCCGGGTATCAAGCCGGCAACAAATAGTCTTCCGAGGTCGAGTTCAGCATAGTAGGCGTAGAGAATTACAGGAAGACTCGGCGGAAACAGGACACCGATGGAACCCGAAACGGTGACCAGACCGAGCGAGTCCCGTTCCGAGTAGCGCGCCTTGACCAGCATCGGCAGTAGCAAGCCACCCATAGCCAAGATGGTGATTCCTGAAGCACCGGTCAGAGGCGTAAAGAACGCCAGTACGAGAGTGATGACAATGGCCAGTCCCCCTGGCATCCAGCCAACTAGAGCGGAGGACAGGCGAAGCAGGCGCCTGCTCGAGCCGCCCTCGGAGAGAATGTAGCCTGCCAAGGTGAACAGAGGGATGGCTGGCAACATGGGCGAAGTGCTCAGGCGATAGGCCTCGCCGGGGACTGCGGAGATAGGTGTCCCCTCGTCCCAGAACAGCAGCAGCGCCGCGCCACCTATGGCGCAATATATCGGCAGGCCAAGTGCAGTCGCTGCGATGATCGCGACGCCGATGGGCAGTATTGCGCCGGCGTCGCGCCACTCGGGAAACAAGCCCAAGGCCAGTGGCACCGCCAGACCACATGCAGCTAGGGCTCTGCCGATCCAGTGACTCGACGCATGCCAAATGAGGCGACCCGTAATCAACGCAAAAGTGAACGGCATGACGGTATTGAACAGCCATACCGGTACGCCCCATGCCACAACATCACCGTATTCTCGATCGAAATCCACAAGCTGCAAACTAGCAATGAACAACACGCTAGTGATGGCTGTGGCAAGAGCCGAAATAGCGACGTTAAGCCAGTGACGGGCTCGTTCAACCAGGAACTCTCCAGTCGACAGCGCCAGCAATCGATCAGAGCGCGCTGCCAGTGCGGCCCCGAGGAACGTGATCCACAGGGTCATGTGCTGGACAATTGGAATGGAGCCTGGGATGCCTCTGCCAACCAGTTCTCTTCCCGCGATCTCGAGCAGGGGTAGTGCGCACATGATGCCGAGCGCAGTGATCGATGCCCAATTCTCAATACCGTGAAACCCAGCGAGAGGGGACCGCGCCACGGCTTGTACATCAGTCGGTGATGGGGCCGATTTCAATACTCTGGCAGCGTCGTTTCTAGTGTTGTATCACTTACTTAGGAATTCACCGTGAAGGCGCAAAATTTGCTCGAATATCTCCGGGTACTCAATGCGGCACCGATGCATCTCATATGCTTCCCGCCCCATCGATCGCCAGGTGTCCGCCTCTTGCTTACTGAGCTCGATGACCTGCAAACCCCTTGCCTTCATTTCATCGATTGCCTGTTGCTCCGCTTGTCGGACTTCATTGCGCAATGCCACGCCCCGGACACGCGCTACCTCTAGCAGCTTGGCACGGTATTCAGCCGGAATTCTTTCCCATGCCGAAACGGTCATGACCGTTGCAGCATTCAGCGGCGCGAATTTCAAATCCATCATATGATTCGCGTATTCATAACTTCGATCCAACAATGCGAACAGCGGAGGCACGTCAATGGCTTCCACCAGCTTCGTCTGAAGTGCAGTGAGCATGTCGGTCACGGGTAAGGGGACTACCTGAAAGCCCAGTTTCTTGAAGAGACGTTCAGCGGACGGATCACCCACAGATGTCCAAAGTCGCAGCGATCGCAAATTCGAAGGAGTTCGCACCGGTTTCGTGGTGAAAAAATGCACCCACCCCACTTCCGCCCAGTTCACGAGCTTAAATTTCCTCCGTTCAAAATTCCGCTCCAATGCGGACGAGATCTGACTACGAACGAAGTCCAGTTCTTCATAGGAGTCAAACAGGAAAGGCATACTGAGGCAGTCCATGCTGTGGTCGATGTGTCCTATTCCAGCTCCAGAGATGGTGATGGCGTCCAATCCCCTTCGCTGCATTTTTCGGACCATTTCCGCTTCGCCACCGAGGACCCCGCCTGCATATATGCGCAGCTCGACCTCTCCGTTGGACAATTCTCGCCACGCTTGTTGTGTTTCGAGCAACGCTTCATGCCAGATGGAACCATCGGGGGCGATCGTGCCTAATTTGATTACAACGTTCGCGTGTGCAGACGCCCCCCAATGGCACACGAGCAGAATGCCAAGTAAAGGAATGGAGATCAATTTACGCAGTTGCCTCATTCGCACGCGCTTTCCTCCCTTCTAGATAGTGATCTATTAAAGAAACAGTTCATCTGCACGATCTAACAGCCAGCGTGCGCGTCGTTGCGCGATTACATTGATCAAACGGTTACTTTTGTCGACATTGATGTCGACAGCCAGTGCCTGGTTCAGTAACTGCTCGAACTCCTCTCTATTCTGTGTCCTTGTGGATACGGCCTCCGCATAGGAGACGTAGACCCCCGCCCTATTGCCGTGAGACAGCTCCAACGCCATTTGG
>JAOTYS010000460.1 GCA_029861795.1 Gammaproteobacteria bacterium
CACGTTGGTCCGACTGAAAGCGCACCGCAAGGAACTGATCGACCCGACTATTGCTTCGCACCACGGACGTATGGTGAAGCTCATGGGAGACGGGGCCCTGGTCGAGTTTGCCAGTGTGGTGGATGCACTTGCCTGCGCGGTCGATGTCCAAAGAGGTATGAAGGAACGTAACAATAATGAGTCGGCGGAACAGCGCATGGGGTGCGAATGGGAATTAACCTCGGCGATGTAATCATCGATAGGGACGACATTTATGGTGATGGCGTGAATGTGGCAGCACGGCTGGAAGGGCTTGCTGATCCGGGCGGTATCTGTATCTCGGAGTCGGTACGCACGGCAGTGGGCAACAAACTGTCGTTTGGTTACGAATCCATGGGTGAGCAACAAGTCAAGAACATTGCCGAGCCAGTGCGAGCTTATCGGGTTGTGTTGGACTCGACGGCGAAATCCGACGATAGATCCGACAAAGCACCCGCATTGGAATCGTCGGACAAACCGTCCATTGCCGTGCTGCGGTTCACCAACATGAGCGCCGACCCTGAGCAGGAGTACTTCGCCGACGGGATGACAGAGGACATAATTACTGCGTTGTCGCATCTAACGGCGCTCACTGTGATTGCGCACATCTCAACCTTTGCCTACAAGGGAAAGTCGGTGAAGGTGCAAGACGTCGCGCGCGACCTCGGAGTGCGCTATGTCCTTGAAGGCAGTGTTCGCAGATCTGGCCAGCGGGCCCGTATCACCGCCCAGCTGATTGATGCAATCAGCGGCCATCACCTGTGGGCCGAACGTTACGATCGCAATTTGGAGGATATCTTCGATATCCAGGATGAAATTACCCGCAATATCGCCATTGCGTTGCAGGTTCAACTCACGTTGGGGCAGCATGCACGGCTTTGGCAAGCTGGCACGCGCAACTTTGAGGCGTGGCAATGCCAGGCACGTGGCGTACAGGCTTTTTATAAGACTACGCGTGAGGGGTGGAGCGAGGCGATTGAGTGTTTTGAAAAGGCCATTGCTATGGACCCGAATTATGTTCCGGCCTGGGCGGCACTCGGCCACACTCATTCCGAAGCTGCCCGATACTGTGAAATCGCCGATCCTGTCGCCTCCCTCCAACGAGCTGAAGAAATCGCAGAGAAGCTTCTGAGTGCGGACGAATCCCAAGCGGACGGTCAACAACTATTAGGGAATATTCGTTTAACGCAGCGTCGGTACGAAGATGCAGTAGCCGCGGGCGCTAAAGCGGTTGAGCTCGATCCGAACAACGCGGATCACCAGGGTGAGCTTGCTCGCAAACTGGTGTATTCGGGCCAACCTAAGCAAGCTCTCCAACACGTCAACTTGGCCATACAACTAAGTCCGCATTATCCGAACTGGTTTACGAGTACCATCTTTCTTGCCCACTACTTGCAGGGTGATTTCGAATTGGCACGCAAGGCAGCCGAGGACGCCGTTGCACGCTTTCCGGATTATCCCGACGCTTATATCAACCTGACAGGCATCTACAGCGCCCTCGGTCTCGCGAACCAGGCGCGTGACATGGTGAGCAAGTTGTTGCGGATGAAGCCCGCGCTCTCGCTCACAGTTTATGCGAAGTCACAGGTCTTTCAGGATCCCACGGATACAGAAACGTGGGTCGAGCACCTGCGCAAAGCGGGGTTGCCAGAGTAGTGTCTGGCTGATACGGCAACTTCTACTTGAAATTCGAGCGATAGATGATCGATTTTCAAGTATAATAAGCCCATGATCGTCGAACGCAAGCGGCATTTGCATGCCCTGCAGGGCCTATGACTATCCGATCGAGGCGCCAGATATTGGCATAGATGACTCCATCTACCCATTCCAGTTCATTCAGATTGTTAACGGGACTGTCGTGGTGATTCACTTCGATCACATTAACGACATTAAAGGTCGTTGGGTCGAGAACAAAAAGCTTGTTAGACCCATTGCTCATGATAAGCTGTCGACCATTATTGGCAATGCCCCAACCTTCTCCGCGTATTCTGAACTCTCTGGTTAAGGCCAGGCTGCTAGCGTCGTAGATAAACCCTAGTTGTGCCTGCCAGGTAAGCTGGTACAGCCTTTGGTTCAGTACGGTGATGCCTTCACCGAACAGATGATTTTCAAGCGGCACAGATTTTATGGGGGTCACGGATTCGAGACGCCGAATAAGCACCATTGATTGGCCACGTTTTCCGGCGCTCTCATAGAGTGCTCCTTCGTGGAATTCTAGGCCCTGGGTAAAGATCTCCGTCGAATGTGGATAACTTTGCACAACCCGGTAACCATACTTTGCGATGACGGCGGCGGAGACACTGGCGGGCGCAAGTATTACTTGTAGAAAAATCAGAAGCGGCAATGTCTTTACAAGAAAGTTTTTCAACTACATGCTACCCTGTTAGGTCACATGTATTAGCTGCTGCATTGATCCACGGAGCGAGATTGGGTGCTAATCACCCGATATTGTCGGGTCAACACCTGGCTGCTTCTTTTTCTCCTGTCGGTGAAACGTTTCAAGGTTCGTATATCTCGTTCGCTGCAGAATAGGACCCACCGGGTGTCGGGCCTCCGGAGATGACAAACAGCCGACCCGACACCGCGGCCGCTCCCAGTCCATGTCGTGCGGTCGGCAATGGATCAAGAGCGCCCCATGAATCGGCGTCCGCGTCATAGGCATCGACATCATCGAAAGTCCCCGACGGGGACTCCCCGCCAACCACAACCAAAGTGCTGCCGAGTACCGTTGCGGCGATTCCACTCCTGGCCCTAGGTAAGGGTGCCGCTGTTTTCCATTTTCCGGTTACTGGGTCGTACGCTTCGTTGACTGCCAGGTTGCGGGCGTAACTGCCGTTAATCCTGCCGCCGACGACATAGATTTTTCCCGCGACCGTACCCGCAGCAAGATGATCGCGCGGGGTAGGGAGATCGGTAAGCGCCTGCCACTTATCGGTGCGCGGATCGTAAACCTCGTGCGCACCGGTATTGGTTCTTCGTGATGCCCCGCCGATAGCGTGGATACGCCCATCGAGCACGGCCACCGCGAGCGCCCCGCGTGCCGTGGGCATCTCGGCACGGCGGCGCCACTGATCTTGATCCGGGTTGTATTCGTAGACTGATGATACCGCTTGCCACCCGCCGACATACCCGCCGATAACATATACCCGATTATCTACAGCAGCGGCGCCCGCGTGGTGTAGTGTTTTCGGAAGGGCCGCCCCACGTTCCCATCGGTCGGAGACGGTATCGTAGATCTCTAGTGCCTGATCGCCTCCGAACCCTCCGGCAACAAAGATCTTGGGCCCGATGGAAGCCACGGCAACTTCCGTACGCTTTGATAGCATAGGCGCCCCAGTTTGCCATTGGCCGGCATGTGCGACCGAGTCAGTGGCAACGAGTGCAAGGCACACAACTAAGGCGCGCCAAGTTTTCACGCATTGGGTCATGTCCGTCTCCGTGAGGTTTGCAACCGGTGGGTAGTAGCACGTAGATGCTAAAGAATTACGGTGTCCTAACTGAATCTAATCATAACACGGTCTCCGCACGCATGCCGGGAGGTGATTTCAATAGTTTTTCTCGTAGCGTAGTAGTCGTCACTTTCAGTGAACATGGATCATTTCAACCCAATCGATATCAACCCAGAGGTGCTGATCGCTGAAATCGGCCTCAGCACGAGATTCAAGTGATTTACCCCACAGTAGTCTTTAGATTTGCCCGCATCCTTATGGCAAGGTTTGCTCTAAAACGCGATCACGGGCCTTAGTTACCAAAAGCGAATCGGAAAGGCCTGTTCCAGCGAGTGACCGGACAGTCGCGGAAATAAGACGAGCCGCAATGTAACCGCGGATCGCCTGGAGATTCGGAGCATAACCGTACTCGC
>JAOTYS010000073.1 GCA_029861795.1 Gammaproteobacteria bacterium
ATCCGCCGGAAATCGGCGATTTATTCTTGCAATCCGGGGATCGTGTCGAATTGGCCGTTTTCTGGTTTTAAGGTAGGGCAGGTCATGCTAGGCCGCTGTCCGTGTGTCGGCGGGAGTCATGAGCAAATCCCAACCTTTAGTGTCGATGTGCAGCATTGTGCTTACGAGTCTAATTTGCCGGATAGTTTCGTGCGTCGGTCTTTCCCGTTTGTCATTCTATTCGTCCTGACATCCGGCTGCTCAAGCCTGCCGGATCCGCATTATCCAGCCTACGGTTGGATCGTTGATCAAGGCCAGGATCCTCACGGTCAAGGTATCAAACTGACGATCCCTGCCCATGCGCCCTCCATTAGCCAACGGTTCGAGCCTTCAGAGAACCTAGAGCGCGGCGCGAGGGGGACAAAGCCGGCATTCCACCAAGGCATTGACATCGTCGGCCGCATCGGCGATCAGGTTATCGCGGTTGGCAATGGCCAAGTGATCTCTTCAAAACGAACGATGCTCGCGGGAAACACAATCATCATCGATCACGGGCTCGATGCGTATCATCGCCGCATCCTGACCGCGTACGCACATCTTAACGGGCGTCACGTCAAAAAAGGTGAACGTGTCGTGCAGGGTCAGCAGATAGGAGATCTAGGAAAAACCGGCCTTCTGGCCCATTCTCCCCACCTGCATTACGCGGTTTTTGAGGCCCAAGGCAGGGGACCATTCCAGCAGCGGAAGGGGTTGAACCCGCATCTGTTCTGGGCCAACGGTGTCGGCAACATCACATGCTATGACCCCAAACGGCGGTTCGATGCACAGCCCTTTCGCTTCACTTATCCCGTGCTCTGCCGCGCGGAAAAATAGCGCTTTCGCCCGGCACATAAAGGCGGACGCTACACCTGCTTGGTCGAATTTCGTTGTAATCAACTTGTATCTGCCTTTTGGCACCAGAAAACATACATCCCGGCGAAGGCCAGCGGATGAAGACGCTCGAACTTCTCCCAGGTCGTTAGATCGGTCATACGGCTGTCTTCCGGAAAAAGATCACGATAGCGCTGCTTCATCTGCGGTGTGGGCAAATCGAACCCGATAAAGGTCAGCCTAAGCTCATCAAGCGCGTTTCGAATCTGCGGGAGCGTAAACCGGTGCTCCTTGACATGAAACAGCAGATCGCGACAGGCGCTTAACGTGTAAAAGTCCTCACTTTTTAGGAGTTCACGTAACTCGGATTTACCCGTCAGTACCACGTGTCTGAATGCCTTTATATCTTTACTCACCGGAGTAAGGCCGCGCTCGCGTATGGCCTCGCGAGCAGCAACGATTACGCTTCGTGCACGTTCGCTGTAAAGCGCGATCTTCATGAGACCATCGGGTATCAAGCAGTCGGTGAGGGCGCGCCAGCCCTGTAGTGGATCGTCCATGTGATGCAATACGCCGGTAGACTCGATGGTATGGAATTGTTCATGCAAACGAGACAGTTGCAGTATGTCGCCCTGGATGAAACGAATGCTGTTGACCCCCAGCTTGCGTGCCATACGGGCACCGTAGGCGAGACTATCTCGACTGAGATCGAGTGCGACTATCTTTGTGTCCGTGCGGGTGAGCGCAATGGTGATCGGCACCTGTCCGGTTCCACAACCCGCAACAAGCACGCGCGTCGGGCCATCGAAAAAGTCAGGCGGCGTGAAGTGTGGTGACAACCGGTTCAGCGAGGCGCGCAGACTCACCGGCCGGTAGCCGATAGTGTCCAACCAGCGAGGATAGGGATTTTCTTCATACTGAGCCCTAACTGCTTGCGAGGTTGGATCGTCGAGCGCCCCCAAAGACTCGATCTCTGGTTCGATCCGTCGTTCTTCGAGCGGCTCTATTAATGTGCGCTGTATCAGCCGCCGCAGGGGCGTGGACCAGGCCTCTATACCGGCTGTCGCCATTTCCTGCGCACAGGCGAGCCCATAGAGCGGCTGATACAGCGCCAGCAGCAAGAGATTCTTCTCTATTTCTTGCGAGACCACGTAGGTTCTTTTTTTCTCACACTCACGCTTGAGACGGTCAATGGCCAGGTCTTCATCGTCATTAGTGCTAAAGACGTACTCGTTGTTGAAGCACTGTAACGCGAGCGCCGCGAGTAGCTCGACGCGCGACTCGGGAATCGTGGCTGCATCGAGGAAATCAAAAAACAACCATTGACGTATGTCCGTCAGCAATAGCTCAAGCTCGGAGTCGACATTAATCGTCTTAGCGAGCAAAGCCAGCAGGAGATCATCGGCCGCGATGTCTTCCATTAGCGTGCGCTTGTCACGGCCCGGCCGCCGCAGCCGTGTGTGCAGGCTATGTTTATGCTTTAGTTGGTTCGCCACGATCCGCGCTAAGTGCTGGTGATCGACCTCGGCTGCCGCAAAGCATTGCTTGATTTCTTCTTCGAGAGTCCGTTCATAGCCGGTCGGCTCGAGCAATCGGAACACTGACACCAGGCCATTGCGGGCATCGCTATCACCCGGTTTTAATCGCAAGGTCTGTCGAAACGCTTCCGCGGCGCGCTCGAGGTTGCCCAACAAAATGAATATCTTGCCTAGACTCCGATGTGCCTCCGCGAAGTTAGGATTCAACTGCAAGGCCCTTTCATAGTGCTCCCGCGCGATCTCGGGTTGCCCCAACTCGCGAAGATCATTACCCAAATTCAAGTGACTACCGGGCTCATCTGGCCTTAGTGCCAGCGCCTGTCGGTGCGCCTGCACCGCCTCCTGCAAGCGACCGAGCCGATGGAGCACGTTACCCAAGTTGTTATGGGCATGCGGAAGGTCCGGGCACAGCCGCAGCGATTCGCGGTAAGCCACAACAGCCGGTTCAAGTCTGCCCTGGTCCCTAAGCACATTGGCAAGGTTGTAATGACACTCGGCATCGTTCGGTCGGGCACTTAACGCAGTCCGGTAGGAAGCTTCCGCGTCTCCAAGGCGGCCCAGCTTTTGCAATACAATTCCGACGTTGAAGCGAGTATCGGCGTCACTGGGTTCCAGACGCGCCGCCTCCCGGTAAGATGCGAGCGCCGCTTCCAGCCCGCCCCCTTCCTCCAAGACTTTACCGAGATTGTTGTGATAGGAGGCGACGTCTGGTTTGCTCGCAATCGCCTTTCGAATCAGTGCCGCCGCATCCCGTGGTCGTCCAGTCTGGTAGGCAAGCATGCCGAGAAAGTGGAGGGCATCAGCGTGCGTGGGATTTTGGGAAAGAATCTGCTCATAGATCCTTTTTGCCGCCGGGAGCTTGCCCGCCTTGTGTAATCCGAGCGCGGTGTCTAGCAGTTGCGATAAATCTTTGAGCAAAGCCTTATTCAATGCACTCTCAAAGGAAGGAAAAAACTTTTGTTGGGTAGCAAGCGATCCTACGGCTCCCCGCAGGCTCACGCAAGCCACACAACGCGTGCCGCCATTCCGTCACTGAAAAGGACCGTCCCTCACAGCCGGGTGAGTTGTATGTATTGTGTCTTTAAGACAAACAGCTAAAAACCGTTTTGCAGGCCCATTCCCGATCAATCAGCCGAAACTAGATTCATGGGAACCCGTTTGGCAGGCACGGCCGAGGCGGTCGCGTCGTGTGCCGCTAATTCCATAGCCGCATTTCTTCCCTCAGCATTGTTTACACTTAACTCCATCAAACCAATCAGTTCAGACCATGCATCAACCGGGATGTCTGTAACCGAGTAGCATCAACGCTTTCTGATAGTCACCGTTACCTTCAAATCTTTCGAGTAAACCCGGCTCCATGGGCCGCCGCGGTAATACCCCAATTTTTCCACCTGCACGCGCACTCACAACGTCCCCGGTGACCTTGTCATAAGTAACCCATTTGTCGATAAAGTCACGGTCATATTCTACTTCGAGACGCCTGCATAATTCTTGTGTCATGAGCTCTGGTGTTCGTGCGAAATCTTCATAGCGTATGAAACCTATCTCGACACACTTCTCGGCAAAACGACGGTATCCAACTAAATACTCATCAAGTGACAACCTTCCCTGTATAAGAGCGAGTTTACGCAGGCTAAGCCACTGATCGATAGGATGGCGTGTTGTTGCGGCTTGAATGACATTGCAATGCTCTCTTAACACGTCAGCCGTCGTCAATCTATAAGTTGGCTCCGGCAAAAACGGAACGGCGGTAAAATCAAGATGTGTCCAGTCGCGAATTGCAAGTTTCTCACCTCGGCTAGAACATCGTTCCGCAATGAGCATGATGGCCTCAGCGAAATCCATGGTCCCACCCCGCTTAAACGCAGCGATATCATCAGGCGTGAACAGATCGAACCAATGGTGAGCTTGCTTCAGCGGGTTAAAATACTGCCCGCCGTAAGGATGGGTCTCGCTGAGGAGTATGACACCGGACATGCAGCCCAGACATTTGGCGATCACCGTCCCCCCCGAGCGGGCCATGTGGTGTAGCACTCTAACTTTTAACATATAATCCCTTTTATAACTATCATGTTGCCGGGTTTCGGCTTGCCCGGTCGCGTCTGCAGTAAGGCACAACTCGTTGATAGGACGCTAATTGCTTTTTCCGAATTAGGCTATATCTTATTAGCTTGCTTCGTAGTTATGTTGCCCATCGTTAGTCAATGATAATATCGCGTTCGCGAAAATAATACATTTCTTCAAATAACCATCGAAGAAACCGAAATGCGCAAAGTGGTTGCCAGTTCAGTGATACGTTCTGCTCACCAGGGTGAAAGTCATGGTGGTGTCTATGTTATTGACCTGCAAAGTGGTGAACATTCCCAGGTGATTGACTGGAATGACGACACCATTAGCTGGGAAGGTAGGGGTATGGATCGTGGGCTACGAGGGATCGCTTTTTATAATCAAGAGATATATATGGCCGCGAGTGATGAAATCTTTGTCTACGATCGGAACTTTACTTTGCTTGAGTCATACAGGAACAAGTACCTCAGACACTGTCATGAAATATTTATCAGCGATAACAAGCTCTATCTAAGTTCAACCGGTTTTGATTCAATATTAGTATTGGACTTGGATACCAAATCATTCGAGATCGGATACTGTTTCCGTCATATTCCAAATCAGGGCAAGTTTATCTTCGCTCCATACGACCCCATGTCGGCTTCGGGACCCCCCATGGGTGACACAGTTCACCTCAACAACGTGCACGTAATCGATGGGACTCTGTTCTTTGCCTGCCTTCGGGTACCAGAGCTGCTATACGTACAAGGCGATACACCTATCAGCTATGCACACATTCCGACCGGCAGTCACAACGCACGTCCTTTCCTAAAAGGAGTACTTTTGAACGATACTGATTCAGACCGGGTATCCTATGTTGATCTAAGAGGCAACTTCATAGAAACGTTTCCGATAATACATTACGATCAGGATGATCTACTGAATACGGGCCTTCCCCGGGATCACGCAAGACAGGCTTTTGCTAGAGGTCTCTGCGTAAGCGATGATGACCTGATCGTGACAGGGTCTTCGCCAGCTACTATTTCCCTGTACCGGTTTGGCCAGCCGGAACCTCTGAAGGTGGCCACTCTAACGATGGATGTAAGGAATTCCGTCCATGGTTTGGAGATTTGGCCTTTTGATTAGTCTGCTTTATGCAGAATACCGTTAGAATGAGATCGACCTACGTGTAGCCGTATGTGCTGAGATACTCTTCATAGGCGTCTTCTATTTTTTCTATGACGTTCTTCTTAAGTTCATCTAAGTAGCCACCTACAACACCTCTTCTTAACATATTCCGTTGCGCTATCATCGAAGGGTCCCGGATCCGCGACATATTCGCAAATGAAGTGTGTGCTACTAGCTTGGAAATAACCTGATCATTTAGATCGAGATTAAGGTACCCTAACAGCCTAGTGATCTCTGTGCTAGAGTCGTTTAGAAGTTTTTCATAGCGTATCTGAATGTAGTTTATGGATGCGCACTCCTTGACGAACGACTCAGTGTGAAAACGCAGGTCGCACGGCCATACCATCCCACTCAAAAAAAGATCGACAAACTCGTCGGTACCGCCTGGGGCGGATGAAAAAAAAAGCTGCGGCGTGCTTCGCGTATAGTGGTAGTAAGAGACCACCACGTCGCGCGGATCACGGATGATATGTATGACGTTCCGGTATCGGGGATCGAATGAAAAGTGGGTCTTTATGATCCGCGGGCTGGTATTTGTACTACTCAGATCTGCGCCGTGAATGCCGGGAATCGCCTTACCAAGTGCAAAACAGTCAACCGGGAAACTGCCGAACTCCAGGTAATGAAGAGCACTGATAATGACATAGGATACAAAGTGATTGCCGGAACGGGGGTATGAAGCAAGAAAAATATCGTCGTCGCGCAACAGATCTGATTGAAAGTAGTATTTTTCGTGTCTTAGATGGCACGCCGCATGCCGTAATTCCGAGGAGTAATTATCGGTTTGCGTCGCGATCGTCATCGAATAGTCTCGCTAGTCCGTCACGTTTCAAATATTAATAAATTACGCACTCGAGAGTCTATCCTTGCGTGCTGGTAACAAACTTCTATAGCCTCTATAGGCTAACTATTATGTCGCCCCGCGTGAGCGGGCCGAACAAAGCAACGCTTGGCGAGCTCCAGCGCCCTGAAAGGGCGCGCATTCGATGCGGTTGTTAGAGTAACAACCATTAGTTCCATAAGTTGCCCGCTCTTTCTATGTATCCTGATTTTTTTGCTCGGTCTGTTGCCGCTTTTTAGTCTGTCGCGGAATGTACACCTTGATAAGCCAATACAACCCTACTAATGGACCACATAATATAAGAATTTCAGTTCGACCGAGAGTCCACTCAACTGGAAAAATGTCCCCCGCTCCGATCGATACAAATCCTACAGCCGCTATAACCAATGCGACAACAAATACTACTAATAATTTCTTAACCATAGAGTCTTCGCAATCGTTAACCTAACTCTCACAACGAGCCACGGGGCGCATACGACGAGGAGAACCGCCGCATGACAAACCCGTCGGCTCAATTGTGTCATTATACGGCAGATTAGCTCGTCACGAGTATTGCCAAAAACGCGCTACCTCCAAACAGGAGGTCCCAGAGAGCCCACCCGTAGTACCGAAACCAGTACTTCCCACACCATTCACGACCAGCCAGTCGAAACCGAACTCATGAATCGATGCGACGACACCGGCAACGCCGATAGCGACAAAGGCATGCCGAGAACCGTGCCTGCTAGGGGGGGTCATGCGCCCATGGCGCGAAGGCCCCGGTTCGATCACCCCGAAGCCGGGACTATCCGGATCGTAGCTGACGCTAACGCCCGCGAGACACGCGTGCGCCCATATGCCTGATGCACACGCCTCTTTAGAATAGAACAGCGGCGCCTATATAATGGAAAGAACTACACAGCCGTTCTGACAGCGCGCTTATTTAACATCTCCGTAAGCGGCATCGGTCGACCGATGCCATATCCCTGTGCGTAATCAACCCCAATCTCACGCAGCTTTTCTAATATCGCGTCGTTCTCCACGAACTCTGCGATGGTCTTCTTGCCCATCGCGTGACCGATCTCGTTGATAGAAATCACCACTGCCAGGTCTGTGGGATCATCAACGATGTCCTTCACAAACATGCCATCGATCTTCAAAAAATCCACCGCTAGGTTCTTGAGATAGGCAAACGAGGACAACCCGCTGCCAAAATCGTCGAGGGCGAAATAGCAGCCCAGCTCCTTAAGCGTCGCAATGAAATTAGTGGCGCCGGAGAGGTTAGCAATCGTCGCGGTCTCGGTTATCTCGAAACAGATCTTCTCAGGCGGTACCTGGCCCTCGCCAAACTTGTCGATCACGAACCGCAGAAAGTCTTGGTCCCCCAGGGACTGGCCGGACAGGTTGATCGAGCACAGGTAGAGGCGCTCCAGCTGCTCGGGGTGGGCGGCGAACCACTTCAAGGCGGTGTCGATCACCCAGCGATCGAGTCTGGCGGCGAGGTCGTAGCGCTCGGCCGCGGGCAGAAAGGCACCCGGTGGTACGATCTGCCCCGCTTCATCCTCCATGCGGATGAGCAACTCGTAGTGCTCGCCCTCGGGGTTCTTGAGGGCGGCGATGCGCTGATAGGCGAAATGAAAGCGGTTCTGCTCCAAGGCCTCGTTGATCCGAGCCACCCACTGCATCTCGCCGTGCCGCCGGGAGAGCTCGGCATCGTCTTCCTGATAGAGGTGGATGCGGTTGCGGCCTTCGTCCTTGGCGGCATAGCAGGCGGCGTCGGCCGCCCTCAGCACGCCGGTGATAGTGTCACTGGCCTCATCGAGGGGCACCAACCCGATGCTCACCCCGAGGCTAAAGCTCCTGCCTTCCCAGATGAAGCGGAAGTCCTGAATCGCCTGCTTTAAGCTGCTTGCCACGCGCTTGGCCTGCGCAAGCGAGCAGTGCTCCAACAACACCCCGAACTCGTCACCCCCCAGCCGCGCCAGGGTGTCTCGCTTTCTCACCTTTTCTGTTAACACTCGACCCAGTTGTCGCAGTAGTTCATCGCCGGCGACGTGTCCACAGAGATCGTTGATGACCTTGAACTGGTCGAGGTCCAGGTAACACAGTGCATGCCTCGCCGTCTCCGATCTTGCCGTCTGCAGCACCCGTTGCAGGCGGCATTCGAACTCCCAGCGATTGATCAGGCCCGTCAACGCATCGTGGCTCGCCTGATAGGAGAGCTTCTCGGAGAGTTGGTGCGCCTCGGTGATATCCTCACAGACGATCAGCATGACCCGTCGGCCGTCGGCGTCCTCGGTGAGGCGGGCGGTCTCTCTCATCCACAGCAGGCAGCCGTCCTTGCGGACTTTGACAACTTCCCACCGATGCAACCGGCCGGGGTCGCGGATCACGTCGTCTAGGTTTTGCTTTGCCGTTTCCCTGTGCTCTTTGTGGAACAGCTCAAAGATCGACATGCCGACCAGCTCCTCGGGGCTGTAGCCCAGCTGTTGGGCACCGAAAGGATTAACCGACAGTACAGTACCTTCGGGATCGACGGTGAGATACGTGGAAGGGTTTTCGTCGTATAAGACACGATAGCGTTCTTCGCTGGCGCGTAACGCTTTTTCTGCCCGCTTGCGCTCGCTGACATCAACGACCGTGTTTTGAATGGCGGGCTGTCCATTCCACGTTACGCACCTCACGACATTCTGTAATGTCACGATCGACCCATCCTTGTGAACTGCATCGTACTCGTATTGGCTAGGCGCTGATTCTCCGTTCAGGCGGGACTTGGTGTAGCACCTGAGACGAGCACGTTCATAAGACGCAACACAAGGATCGGTTGATTCCAAAGCGAGGATCTCTTCGACAGATGCGTACCCGAGCATATCGACGTAAGCCTGGTTTACGAACACAGGCTTTCGGTCTCGGTCTATAAGGATCCCCTGAATCGAACCTTCGATCAGGTTACGGAAGCATTCCTCGCTTTCCCGTAGCGCGTCCTCTGCCTGCTTCTGTTTCGGTATCGCCATCGACGCTAGTAAGAGAAAAGAAAACGTATGTCTTTGTGAATGCTTAGCGTGAATCCGGCCGGCACCGAAGGCACATAGGCGAACAAAAGGCGCCTACCCGTAAGCCTGGACATCCTCGTAACCCTTGAAAGTGATCGTTGAAATGTTCAATATTTTGAAAAATCCTCATTATTGCTAATGATAGTCCAAATAAGGAAGTAAGGAGGGGGTCGAGTAACACCGGCCAAGGAAAGCGCCAACCTGCCACCAGCGGCGGTAACGTTCAGATAAATCAGATACCTACATCACTAGAAGGGGCACGGTTGGGGTCTACCGGAGATCGCGCCCGGGGGCGCTGGCACGCCTAGGCCCCGAGACCTAAGTCAGGACCTGCTTCGGTTTAGTGGACAACATCGACCGATATAGACCGACACCCGCGGCCCCCACCCCACACAGCGCGCGGGAACAGGTCGTCGTGATTAACCGATCACCTGAGGACCGAGCACGCGCAGGACTTCATCGATAGTGGTGAGACCCTGCTCCACCCTATGCCGTGCATCCTTGATCAGCGTCGTCATTGCGTTCTCCGCCGCCAGCTTAGTCATGTCTACCACGCTAGCGCCGGACGCGATCACATGCTTCATGTGATCATCAGGTACCAACACCTCGTATATGCCGGCGCGTCCGCTGTATCCGGTTTCATTGCACTGCTTGCAACCCCCACCGTGGAATGTCGTGACCTTGCCGGGTTCGAACAGTGGCCCTAGCGCCGCCAGCTTGGCCGGGTCCGCCGGCGCCCGTTCGCGACAACCGTCACAGATCCTGCGCACGAGGCGCTGCGCGATGACCGCCTCCAACGCGGAAGCAACGATGTAGGGTTTGAGACCGAGATCAAACAGTCGCGCAATGGTTGCCACGGCCGAATTGGTATGCAAGGTGGAAAAGACGAGGTGACCAGTCAGCGCCGCATGAAAAGCGACCTCAGCCGTGTCAAAATCCCGGATCTCGCCCAGCAGTATGACATCGGGATCCTGCCTGAGGATGGCGCGAAGCACAGTGGCGAAATCAAGCCCGAACTTCTCTCGAATCAGCACTTGCCCCGCCATATCCAGATAGTACTCCACGGGATCTTCTATCGTGACGTAGTTCTTCGTTGGCGTGGCGTCATGCTGTAACAGCGAATAGAGCGTCGTAGTCTTGCCGCTGCCGGTAGGTCCAGTCGCGAGAACGATTCCCTGCGGCTTCTTGACGATGGTCAATACCTTTCTTAGATCCGTGTCGGCAAAGCCGAGGCCCTCGATCCTGTGAATCGCCTCGTTGCGGTCAAGCAGCCGCATGACCACCTTTTCGCCGTTGATCGTTGGCAGGGACGAGATACGCAGATCGACGATACGCATCGGTGTTTTCACCGTGATACGCCCATCCTGCGGCTTGCGCCGTTCGGTGATGTCCAGTTCCGCCATCACCTTGATACGGGATACCAGCGACATGTGCAGGGTCAAGGGAATCTGAATCTTATCGACCAGCACACCGTCGATGCGGTAGCGAACTGCGACGAGTTTTGTTCTTGGCTGAATGTGGATGTCACTCGCCCGTAGTCGGATCGCTTCGAGGATGATCGCATTAACGAGACGTACTGCCGGCGGCTCCTCCGATCCGTGCAATAGCTCATCAACCGATACTTCGTCATCATCCTCGATGACGATCTCGATCCCTTCGTAGGGATCGACGGTCGACACCAGGGTTTCGAGATCATCGAACGAGGTCTCTAGTCCGCCGTAAATCTCACCGATCTTTTCCAGGATGTCCGCCAAGTTGGCCATCACGATCTGGATCTCGAGTCCGACACTGAAGCGAAGCTCATCGACCAGTCCCATGTCCATGGGATCTGCCATCGCCAGCATTAATCGGCGATTTTCTTGTTTGATCGGTACCACTAACTGGCGCTCACAGAGGCTTCGAGGAATCAACGCTGAAACCGCAGGATCGACCTGAAACTCCTTCAGCGCCACTTCTTCGATCATCATATCCTTGCGCAGGATCTCCCGGATCTGTTTCTCGGATACCCAATCCTTCTTCAGCAGCAACTTGAGGACGGGTTGCTTGCGTCCCTGTTGCAGTTTGTACAACTCCTGCAGTTGTTTGTCGTTCAGCAGATTGCGTTTATGCAACATGATGGCAAGCTGGCTGCGGTTGGTCACCGCCAACTTGGAGAGCGCGCTGATATCCTTGGCATTCCGTTTGTTCTGTTCTTGCAGCGTCTGGTTCTTCTGGATCAGATCGTACTGCTCGAGCGCGAGACCAACCGTGACACGCAGATCATCGTCATTCCAAGGCTTCAGGATAAATTTGTAGACCGCACCCTCCTTGATGGCACCCATTACCGCGTCGGTGTCGGCGTGACCAGTAAGCATGATCCGAATCATGTCTGGGTACATGGCCTTGGCCCGCTTCATCAGCTCGCCGCCGTGCATACCCGGCATCTTGAAATCGCAGATCATTAACTGGCAGCGTTCCTTTGCGAGCACATCGAGGGCCTGCTGCCCGTTGTTGGCGATGAGGATCCGGTAGTTCTCCTGCCGGAATACGCGCGTCAGCGCCTTCAGCACGTTCGGCTCGTCATCCACCAATAGGATCTGATAGCGTTGGGGTGCTTGAGGCGCTGGTTTGCTATCCTGGTCTGACCGGTTCCCTGTGAACAATGACGCGTAGCCTGACATAGCTTATTCCCTTACCGGCAAATGAATCGTGAAGGTTGTACCAACCCCAAGCTGGCTGGATACCTCGATGCGACCGTCATGGGCTTGGATGATGTCTCGGCTGACGGTGAGACCCAGCCCGGTACCTTGACCGACGTCTCGAGTCGTAAAGAAGGGCTCGAAAATCCGCGTCAGCTCGGGTTCCGATATACCCGATCCGGTGTCCGCGAACCGGATGGTAATTTCATCACCGTCCTGGCTGGTTTGAATACGGATCTCCCCAGGTCCCACATCCATAGCCTCGACCGCATTCAGCAGCAGGTTCAAGAACACCTGACTGAGATGTCCCGCACGGCAGCGAGTCATCAGCAGATCACCCAGCTCAAGGATAACTTGTGCGTGCTGCTTAACTTGTCCCGCCGAGACATTGCACATGGCTCGGATGATCTCATTGATGTCAGCCAGTTCCTCCTCCTGGCCGTCAACATTAGAAAATACCTTGAGATCGGCAATGATGCGGGCAATCCGGTTAGCGCCATCCAGGCTTTCCTGCAACAGGCTCGGAAAGTCCTGCAGATCATCATCAAGATTGCTCTGACTCCAAGCAGATCTCAATGCAGAGACATCATTGCTATTGCAGAGATGCTGGTTAAAAGTCGACAGTTTCTCTACATAAGACTGGGCCGTACTCAGGTTGCTGCTGATAAACCCGATGGGGTTATTGATTTCATGGGCCATGCCGGCCGCGAGCTGACCAACTGACGCCATTTTTTCTGACTGGTATAGGCTCCGCTGTGCGGTTTCGATGGTCTTGACCTGCTCCTTAACGCGTTCCTCTAGATTTTCGGCCAGCGCCTTGTAGCGTACCTCCGATTCTCTCAACGCTTCGTGTTTTTGCTGCAATTTCTCGTAATCGGCATGAACCGCTTCCAGATGCAACTTTGAAGCCATGTGATAGCGCGCTGAACTCTTAAGGATCTGTTCAATCAGCAACGCCGCTGCGTGCAACCGTTCTTCGCTGTTGTTCGCCTCGATATATCCAACCGGCTCGAGTTCGATTCGCAGCGCTACACGCCTACGCCCCGGATCCGCATCCGCCGTGCCGATACTGAAAATCACCTCGCCGGCCTCATCCGTCAGCCTCGTGCCTTCCCCCAGGATCACTTCGATGGCGCTCCGCAAGCGGCTGAGCTCGCTGCCCGTCAGCAGATCGTGCAGACGCAGATCACCATCGAAGTTCCCTTTTGCTATCACCGACATGCCCGGCCGGATCCCACGCTGCCCGTCATCAACGATGTGACGAAATCACGCTGTTTCAGCCTATGCTCAGACTGCAGTCCATAGCGTCGGTCCATATCCTTGTAGACATCTATGAGCAGTTGCTGAAAGGTATCGTTGACCCCATTCCCGTTAATCGCAGCACTGAAATAAAGCGGCCACTTTGTGTCCTGCCAACGTGTCTTAATCTCCTCCTCACTCAGAACATCACGCAGGTCCCGCTTGTTGAACTGCACCACGAGCGGCAGGCGATCGAAATCGAGGCCCACGCGCGCAGCGTTGGCGGCCAGATTCTCAAATGACTCGGCGTTGTTCACGCCCTGGGTGCGTTGCGAGTCAGCCACAAATACAACGCCGTCTGTTCTGGACAGCACTGCCTTGCGCGTGCCGTCGTGTGCCACCTGTCCGGGCACGGTGAAAAGCTTGAACTTGACCAACAGCCCGGACGGGGCTCGGAATCCCAGGGGCAGCAGATCGAAGAACAGGGTACGATCGTTCTGCGTCTCGAGGGTCATGATCTCGCCCTTGAGATCCGGCTGCAGCAAGTCGTGCAGGCGCATGAGGTTGGTGGTCTTACCGCTCAGGGCGGGACCATAGTAGACGAGCTTGATGGCAAGCTTATTGTTCTTTTCGTCAAGTTCCGCCATGCCCCACCCTATATGTCGTCTTCGCCAAGGATGATCGAACCGTCTTCAGCCCAGCGCACTCGGGTGATGCCCGGCGATTCCGTTTCTAGCTTTTCCAGTATCTTGTGTTGTTCTACCAGCTGGGTCTGCTGCGCCCTCACCTGGTCCGCCAGCCGCTTGTTCTCCAGCAACACAGCGCGATGGACAAGCGCTTGGCTGAGGGTGGCCTTAAGCTCATAGTCTTTCCAGGGCTTGCTGATAAAACGGTAGATCTCGGCCTGGTTAATCGCCGCTAGTAGCGCCTCTAGGTC
>JAOTYS010000461.1 GCA_029861795.1 Gammaproteobacteria bacterium
CTTGGTTCTGGAATCCGGCCAGGGGCCGCAGATACAACAATACTGGGATCTGGAATTCCCCCGCGACGGAGAATATGACGCCCTGTCCGACGACACCTGGATGCAGCGATTTGACGATGCGTTAAGTGACGCCGTCGAAAGTCATATGATAGGGGAAGTGCCCATCGGCGCCTATTTGTCAGGTGGCGTGGACTCGTCCACGACCGCCTACTATTTGCATCAGCATTATCCGGAGGAAGTGCAGACCTTCACCATCCAGTTTTCCAATAGCGTCCATGACGAGTCATCCATCGCTCAAAGTATCGCGGATCATATAGGCGTTTCATTGCACAAGCTCTTTGTCGACGACAAACGCAGCGGCGGTTACCTGGATATTTTGGAACGCGCCCTTTACCACGTCGAGCAGCCGCAGCGCATGGCGCTGGATGTGCCGTTCATTATGTTGTCTGAGTTGGTTCGGGATCATAAGTACAAGGTGATCTATAGCGGTGAAGGCGCTGATGAAATCTTCGGCGGTTATGATTGTTATCGTGAGGACTACATCCGCATTTGGGGCAATCAATATGAAGGCGAACAACAACGCCTGGATTATTACTCGTCCGAGTTTGGTAACAATTTCGCCGAAGAGTATCTGCGATTGCTGGCGAGTCTGCATCGTCCGGATCTACAACACGAGACCGTAAACAAGTACGGCTGTTATCCGGCCTGGTATAATGACTGGCACATTCTTGAAGACTCACTAGATAATATTTTCAGTAGCGAGTTTAAGGATGCCGTTGACGAAAACCTTCAAACGGATCAGTTAGCAGCGGGAATCAAACCGAAGCTGGAGGGGCTGCATCCCCTCAATCAGTCTTTGTATATAGAAGCCAAATCGAGGTTGGCCGGTTGGATCTTGTGGAAAGGCGACCGTTTATCCATGGCCAATAGCGTGGAGGCCCGTGTGCCTTTTCTGGATCACCCATTGGTTGAGTTGGCGGCGCAGTTGCCACCGCATTTAAAACTCAATGGGATGGATGAAAAATTTTTGTTACGCAAAATAATGATGCCGCGCTTACCCGAACATCCCTATTACTTTAAAAAGCGGGGCTTCTATACGCCGATACGGGAATGGTTTCTTTCCGAGGAAAACATCAGTTCCTTAGAACCTTATCTTTGCGAGAACGCGGTTAATGAGGCAGGGATTTTCGACGCCCGTAGCGTGAGAAATCTGGTAAACACTATTTCCACCGTGGCCGCACCCGACAGTATGAACGACCATTACCATATTATGAAGCTGGAATGGTTGTTGCTAAGTATCCTGTCTATCCAGATTCTGCATCACTTGTTTGTGAAGCGACACGCCCCTTGTTTTCGGGATTCGTAAGTAGAATATCGGGTTGCTCTTTCAATACATCCCTTTATGATTTCGCTCCCGTGGCAGTTTTGCTCCCGAGCAAAGGCGTCCATGAAATCTTGGCATGATTCGACAGTGTTGCGTTCTAACAAGCGCGCTATCAAGCTGAACCCGAACGGGACTGTTTCGGTTTGGTCCGGGGAGCGGAGCCGGTTTGAAGAAATCGATACGGAAGCGCTTGCATTACTCGAAATTTGCGGAAGGGAAACGAGCGTTCATCCCACCGAGGCTGTTGCCTCGTTTCGGCAAGAGTATGGTATTTCGTCAGCCCACGAGGAAGACTGCCAAACGGCGATCCAACGATTAATTGAAACCGGGTTGCTTGCGGAGCCTTTCGAGCTCAATGAAGTCAGTCGTAAACCCGTGTTTCCTTCGTACCGGAACACGCCTGTCATCGCAGTCGGTTCGATTGGGGCCGACGTTTCTATTTTGGGGCGACATCTGGACAAGCACGACAATTTCGCTGTTCTTGCAGAACCCGTCTACCTCCTGAATTTGCTTCGAATAATTTCGTTTAACTTGCCTTTACCGGTTCGGCCGGGCGACTGGTTTGGGAAGGGCGAAGATTATTTCTTCACCAGGCGCGAGGTCATAAATCGATACAGCCGACTCGTCGACGATTTATTTCATGCGCGCGCCCTCAAGGTTTCGGCGAAACGCTGGGTGGCATGCAGTGATCGGCTCTGCCGTTCGCTTGATTTGGTTGATCAAGTTTTTGATTTTCAAGCCAAGTTTGTTTGTCTTGTGCGAAATGGCGTTACCGTCGCCAAGAGAATGGAACAAGATTCCAATCGTACTTGCGAAGGCGGCAGTCTAGTGGTTGCTAATGAGGCCTTCGAACATGCACTGAGATTGTGGGCGGAGCAGGTTAGACAGATAACGGGGTTTGGCGATCGCGCCAAGGACCGTTGTCTTTTGGTCCGACATGAAGAACTCGATTTGAGCCCCGCACAGACGGTCGCGAGAATTGTGGATTTCATGGGAGAACAACCACAACAGGTCACTCTGACCGGCGACGCGACCTCTAGCGAGACGGCGGAGCAAGAGGTGCGTTTATCGGCAGAGCAGGCATCCCGTTGGGGAGCCGTGGTCAACCGATCATTGCAGCGCGCGGGATACAAAACGATTTGATAGGCGATAGGAACGCGACATGGCAGTAAGGGGCAAGCGCAAAGTATTTCCTCAATGTGTGTTCGCGAACGTTGATGATTCCGGGCGGCCGATCTTTTGGAATGCCGCGATCAAGCGACGCGTGATCATCCCGTCTGTTGTCCTAGTTTTCATAAGAGACCATGTTACCGTAGAAGGGGCATTGCTTGACGAAGCGATATCAAGCTTTGCCTACGAAAACGGCCTGATAGGAAACGAGCTGGACTCGTTTCGAGATCTTGTGGGTCAAGCGCTCGACTGCGGGATGTTGGCCGAGGCGCGACCAGAGGCATTAGAGCCGGAGTGCGTAGATGACCTGCCAACAATGCTCATTGGGTGTCCGCGGTCAGGAACTACGCTTCTGTCCAATTTTTTGAATTCGCACCCTCGGATCACTACACTCCATGAACCCAACCTAATTGGTGAAGCGTTAAGACTCCTCGATGGATCCGACAATTATCCGATTTACGATGAATGGCCTTTTACGGATGACCGTGATGCCTCCGCAGATGAACTGCGCATCATAGGCGACTTTGTAAAAGAGATCTATTCGCAAATCGTGCGTTCGCAGGGGAAGCAAAGGTGGATCGACAAGTCGCTCTATCTCTGGGAACACCTTGAAATCGTGGATCAGATGTTTTCTGGCAATGCGAAATATATTGTTGCTGTTCGGCATGGCTTTGACGTGGCGCAGTCGCTGACCAAAGGTCTTGCGTCGATTCCTGCCGGCTACATCAAAAAATCAGGTCTTCTCCTGGAGCAGGGCTTGTGGTTTTGGATCGATCAAAACAGCAAAGCATTATCGTTCCAAGAAAAGAACCCGGAGAGGTGCAAGATCGTCAAATACGAATCTCTGGTGGAAGAGCCAAGGAGAACCGTTCGAGACATCTTTGACTTTCTCGGTGAATCGGGCCCTGAAATCGTTTTTTCGGGCAAAGCTCGACCATCGCTTTCTATGGCAGGGGACCCCCGCGCGCACCAAAGCGGGACTACTATTAGCCGTACAAAAACGAAAAGATGGCAGGAGTGGCCCCCAGAGCTTATCGCGCATCTTGCCGATATTGCGAATCCAACGCTTGCCCGATTGGGCTACGACACGGTAGACGCATGGTAGCTACATTTCAGCCATTGGCACCAGGTCCATGTTTTGTTTTCGCATGTATGCGTGGAGTTGGTTTCGATTCAGGGCGTTGCGATCGTCTACTCCCCAATGATCGTCACGGCGACGGTGCGTTTGCGGCGCGGCCCGTCGAATTCGCAAAAAAACACATTCTGCCACGTTGACAGATTCAAATCGCCGTTCCGAATCGGAATCGTCTCGCTT
>JAOTYS010000462.1 GCA_029861795.1 Gammaproteobacteria bacterium
CATGTATCTATCGGTAATCGCTCCTGCATTACCCTAATACGATACATCCGTGTATCTATCGGTAATCGCTCCTGCATTACCCTAATACGATACATCCGTGTATCTATCCCTGCGTTGCTCTACCTCCTGCGCACCCCTCAAGGGGGTACCGAGGTCCTTGCAGTCGTTCACGGGAGTGAGGTGCTTAAACATTGTCATGCCCGTGAAGCCTGTCCCCGTGAAAACGGGGACGGGTATCCAAGAAATCCAAAGCACTAACAATATTTCGATATTTCTAGAAATACTGTTGACAGAAACCAGAACACACAGTATGCTTAATCTATGAAATTAGATTTCGATAGCGCCGCCATACTCCTAGCCCAACTTGGGAACCCCACGCGTCTGCGAATCGTTCGTCTGCTCGTGGAAGCGGGCAGCGAGGGGATGGCCGTAGGCGAAGTACAGCGGGAATTGGCCATTCCCGCGTCGACACTTTCACACCACATCAGTCACCTTCGCGAGGCGCGCTTGGTGCGGCAACAACGCAGTAGCACCATCTTAAACTGCGTCGTTGACTACAAAAAAATAGATTCGATCGTTCGCTTCCTGACAGAAGAGTGTTGTGTCCGGGCGCGCAGCTCGCACAACAAAAGGCGTCGAGTGGCGTGAATGTTATTAATAGGTTTTCGGTTAAACGTATTTAGGAGATCACCATGAGAGCACATATTTCGCTTTCCGTCCCAGACCTCGACAAGGCGATTCGATTCTATTCCACCATGTTCGAGCAGGAACCCACCATCGTCAGGGCCGACTATGCCAAGTGGCTGATTGAGGATCCCAAGCTCAACTTTGCGGTAGAGAGTCGGTGCAACAAATCAGGCATAGATCATCTGGGGATTCAAGCCGAGACCGAAGACGAGCTTGAGCTTGTCGCAAGTAGAATGAAACGTGCGGGGCAACCTTTCCTAGACGTGGGCAATGTTCAGTGCTGCTACGCCAACATGGACAAGGCCTGGACCAAAGGCCTTACCGGCGAGAAATGGGAGGCGTTTTATACCCACGACCATACCGAGCAGACATATGGGCAAGACACTGAGCATTTACTCGATGACGTCTGCTGTAATCGCTGATTCCCCGGAGAGTATTCGCCTGAGGATTGATTACGATTAAAATATCCAACAGGAGGGCAGGGCATGGCTAGTTGGCCCTCCAACTAGTAATCAGAACCGGAAACTAACTGAGCAAATCCAACATGGCTTATCCAACTGCTACCCATCCCACACTGATCGGCACTCTGTGGCCAACTCAGTCATCCACCAAGATACTTCGGCTTGCAATACTCGCACTAGTGGGCACCGCTCTGCTTACGGTTTCCGCCAAGATTCAAATTCCGTTTTACCCGGTGCCCATCACCATGCAAACTTTTGTCGTGTTGGTCATCGGAATGGCTTATGGCTGGCGACTGGGCACGGCGACGATCCTTCTTTATCTTGCCGAGGGCGCGTTGGGTTTGCCCGTATTCGCCGGCACTCCCGAAAAAGGCATTGGCCTCGCTTACATGATGGGGAGCACCGGAGGTTACCTCATAGGCTTTGTGCTCGCCGCAGCGGTATGCGGATGGCTCGCCGAGCTTGGTTGGGACCGACGCGTTACCACCACCGCACTCGCAATGTTGATCGGTAACGCCTTAATCTACGTTCCTGGTTTGCTCTGGTTGGGTTCTCTGTTTGGGTGGGACAAACCGATTCTTGAGTGGGGATTCACACCGTTTATCCTCGGAGACGTTCTCAAGCTGGTGCTCGCTGCAGCAGTGCTTCCCCTGGTCTGGAAGATGATTAGACGCAGCAAATAAGGGATCAGAGCTTATGGCGGATACAGATCAGATCTTAAACCGCGCTTAACAACAGTTTAATCAAGATCCTGAGCGGTCATACACGCGGCCTGCCAGGTACTAACATGATCCTCTGATCTTCGAACAGGAAAACGAGGCGATCTTTTATCGTAGCTGGAATCATCCCGGGCAAGTCAGCCAGTTAACGGAGCCTGGCAGTTACATCACTCCGCAAATCCATCCCCAAAATCAATCTGATGCGTGGTGAAGACGGCAAACTGCGTGCCTTTATATAACGTCTGTCAACATCGGGGCCACGAACTGCTGAAGGGCTCAGGCAAAGTCAAGGCCATTGTCCGCCCTTATCAGTTGTGAATAGACACCGCGACGCGCCTTAGGCATCGCCTGGAGAAGGGCCAGCATCAGGCATTCATGTTGAAGTCGACCACAAGACTCCATTACACCATACGGGTTATCCTACGGCTTTCGCAAAACTGTCTTAGCAGGAGTTTCAGATGACCAACTTTGGCGACATATTAGATGAACTCAAACAAAAACGTGATGAACTCGCATTGCAGATACACCTCGGTTCCATGGAAGCCCAGCAGGAATGGAAAGAGCTCGAGGAGAAATGGGATGATTTTTCATCAAAGGCACATCTAGATGATACATCGGAAGGTGTTTCCGCTGCAGTTAATCTTCTTGGCGAGGAATTGAAGAAAGGCTACGAGCGGCTTAAGAAGGTCATCTAGGCTGCAGTGTGGTAAGATCAATAACGGCCTGTAAGAGACACTTCCGACTTCCATTTGCAGAGACCCCGATGCTTAGCCGACTCCAGCAGCTCACTTCATTCCTTCTTGTCTTGCTATTCGCGAGCCTGTGCACTGTCAGTCAAAGTGCGCTGGGCGCCAGCGTCGCAACCCTCTATGCGGATTCGTCGCAGGAAGAGCAAGCTGCTCCAACAACGCTCGAAGGTTTGACCGCGGAGGAACGGCAGGAACTACTCAGCAGGCTGACCGACGCACAGGTGCGGGAGTTGGTTTTAGAAATGTTAGCGCAGGACGCTGCGGCCGAGCAGACAGATCCTGGCATGATCGGCGGCTTCCACGAAAACATTCGGGCATTCCGGAGCGAATTTACCGAGGTGCTTAGTGCCTGGCCCAGGCTGTCTGAAGTGATTCCGTTCTTCTTTAACCAACTTATTCCCTACGGCAAAGATGCGACGACCATCTTGTGGGTCATTCTGAGCTGTCTAGGAATTTTCACCATCGCCTGGCTGGTCGAAAGGTTCTACTTGCGACTGGTGCAGGGATTGGAAACTCGGCTGTTAAGCGCTGAACCCGAGACATTTACCGACAAGTTCAAGTTTCTGTCACTGCGACTCGTTCTGAGATTGATCGGACTCGGCATATTTGCCCTTACCTCAGTAGCAGCCTTATTTGTGATTGATCCGGAATCGAAGTCGATACGGTTGACGGTGCTCACTTATATCTTCGGAGTGGTGTGCTTTCGATTAATATCGCAAATCTCTCGATTTTTGTTGGCTCCCGCCACGAGTTCACATCGGTTGATTCCGCTGGAGAGTCCGAATGCAAAGCAAATTCATCGTTGGATTCTATGGCTGGGCGGTTATGCGAGCTTTGTAATCCTAACCGCGAACCATATTGAAGATCTTGGTCTCGATGCGTCACTCAGTCGCCTAGTCCATTTTCTCGACGGTGCCGTTTACGTCGTGTTGATTATCGTGGCGACGTGGCAGATCCGCAAACCTATACGCGGTGTATTACGGGGTAGCAATGAGCAAGACAGTGTTTTCGGGTCGGCCCGTAACGTCTTTGCTGACTTGTGGCACGTATTCTTCACAATTGCGTTGCTTATTATTTATGCCGAAACGCAGTATATCCGGATGATGGGATATGAAAGGGCGACGTCCGCGGCATTTGGGACACTAATCATGCTGATCGCGTTTCCGCTGATCGGTGTCGCAGCACAACAAATCATCGCGGACAGCGCTCGACGGCGGATTCGGGCTAAGTTAGTCGAGAAAGATGA
>JAOTYS010000463.1 GCA_029861795.1 Gammaproteobacteria bacterium
ATCAGAGAATATACTTTTTGGTGCTGTTAGTTCTGTCACTATTGTTGTCTATATTTCTTGCATCCCTTTCGCTTCATATTTTGGACCAGGCATCTCTATTCGAACACTCTATATTTGCAAAAATTGCTACGGAATTATTTGCGCGCCTGTTCTTGCTCTGGCTGATCTTGTTTTTATATGTCCCTCTTGTTTTGAGCAAAACTGTACGAAACCGATTCATTTCGGCCCATTGGCACGGGATTATGTTCATTTTATTTGCAATGGGGGCGGCTACTGCGCTGGGAGATCCCCTGCATAGGGTGAGCGAAGAATTCAATTGGATTCGCTACTGGACAGCTGGCGTTTTGGTAGTGGCGGGCGTAACTGCGCTTTGGAGTGGTCTGAGCAGCGTGCGCCAACTGCCGGAGCGCATACTTGGCGGCGTGTTTGGTGTATTGTTCATCACCGCCGCCGGTGACGAATTATTTCAATTTCACGAACTTGAAGGCAGCCGAATCGAAGGGTACTTGCCATGGGAGTCGATCCTCAGTGGTCAGGATACGGTAACCTTGGGAATCGCTGTCTTAGGCGTCGTCGTGGTGATGTCCTGCCTTCTGGTCACGCGTTACCTGCCGTGGGCAAAAGCAGCATTTCAGGAGCACCGATACAGGCAGGCCTTTTCTTTGTTTGCCCTTGCGGTCTTCAGTTTTTTGACGGCGATGATGTTAGATTCGTTTGATGTGTACTTGGAACAACTCGCGGATCAGCTACGGGCAACGATCTTGGAACATTCAGGAACGACCGAGGTGCCACGCTGGTTGGGCATCAACTATATGACGCAAGCTGCCAACTCTCTCGAGGAACTGTTGGAGTACTTGGCGGCGTTATTTATTCTCATGATGGTGGGCACCCTCTTCTCAGTCAAAGCGTTGGGCTGCGATCTATCTTGCAAAAAAGAGGTCAGAGTGTCGTCGAATAGATAGCCCCTTAGCGACATCAACGGTCTAAGAACCTGTAAACATTAGCTGTCACTGAAGGGCTGGAAATGGCTACAAACCGCCCTCAGCAGGTGCCGCACATCACGACCGGTATTCCCCAACTCCGGACATGAGAACTTTTGGAACTAAAGTTGCCCAACTCTCGTGTTGGTGGGTCGTCAGAAACGGTACTTATCGACACGTGTCAAAACTCAATCCAGAACCCGGGGGCGACACTCGTTTTCGGCGAGATCCATCAGTTGATCGAGGTTATCCATTCGGTAGGCTGGAATCGGATTGGACACGCAAATTCGAGCTGTGGTGATAATATGCTTGAGAAAGTAGCGGACAACATTTGGTTGGCGGAAGGAGATTTAGTTAATTTCCATGGTTTCGCCTATCCTACCCGGAGCGTGATCGTTCAATTAGCGGGTGATAATCTTTGGGTCTGGTCGCCCATCCAGTTGTCTGGTTCTCTACAAGCAGCAATTGATCGGCTCGGGATGGTGCGCCATCTGGTCAGCCCCAATAAGATTCATCATCTATTTTTATCCGATTGGCACGCGGCTTATCCAGAAGCCTTATTGTGGGGCCCGAAGTCTACAATTGAAAAGGAGTCAGAATTGAACTTTGAGGGCGCATTGACCGATAGTCCACCGCCAGAATGGAATGAAGAATTTGATCAAGTTTGGTTCAACGGTTCCAAATTTATGGATGAGATCGTTTTTTTCCACCGCGCTTCACGCACAGTGATCTTGGCGGACTTGTCGGAAAATTTTAGTAATGAATTTCTGCGGGCCAATTGGCGAACATGGCAGATTTGGCTGGCTAAAATTTGGGGAATTGTTGAAGGGAGAGGGTATGCGCCCCTTGAGTGGCGATTCACCTTTTTTGACCGACAGGCGACGCGAGCAGCGAGAGATCAGGTTCTTGCCTGGAACGCAACTCAAGTGATCATGGCCCACGGTGAGTGGCAATCGGTCGATGGACATAGCTATCTTGAAAGATCGTTCTCCTGGATTCGTTAAGTACCTCATGTCTGCTTGTGGCTATTCCTGGTCGTCAACGGGTGCCGCTGATCACGACTGGAATACCTCCAACTACGGACATCGACGATTTCACGACAGGAATCGGGTGTAAACCTGCCGTAAGTCGGCGTGCGTGATTACGACCGGAGTTGACCCAGGCTGTGTAGAAACGTTTTCGGTTGTTTGCGCATCACGTGCGTTTGGGTTTGGATGATCGAACGGGACGGATTTTCCGGTTTTGCATCCGGTGCGGGCCTATCGGCCGGATCTTGGCGTTCTAACGGTGTTTTGTCCGGATAGGGGCGCAAATTGAAGCGAAGACGTGCCTAGGCGGCCTGCAGCGCCGCGATCAGCGCGCCGATGCCAATGATGTTGATGACCCGTTTGAGATTATAGGCCAGCACGTGCAAGGCCATCTCGGTGGCGACCCGTTTGAGCGTTCTCGTCTGGAAGTGGGTCGCGCCCATCCAGCATTTGATGGTGCCGAACGGATGCTCGACGGTTTGGCGCCGCAGACGCATCGCGTCGGGATGTTCGTCGAGGCGCTGCTCGACGGCGTCGAGCACATGTTCATGCCGCCAGCGGGTAATGCGTCGCTCCTTGCCCGTGGTGCACCGATCTTTCAAGGCGCAGCTCTGGCAGGCATTGGTCCAATAGCGATGCAACATCTGTCCATTCTCTTCAGTCTCGTAACGCCAGATCAGGCGCTCGCCGGTTGGGCACAGATAGACATCGTCGCCCGCTAGATAGCGAAAGTCGGCTTTGACAAAGCGGCCCTTGGCTCTGTTGGCCGAGGTCTGTGGCTTGGGCAGGGTGACCGTGATGGCGGCCTCCTCGCACGCTAATATCTCTTCGCCGCTGAAGTAGCCCCGGTCGGCAACCACATCCAGCGCGTCTACCCCTAAAGCTGCCTTGGTCTGCTTGGCCACGTGGGAGAGTTGGGCGCGGTCACTGCCCACATTGGTCACCTCGTGGGAGACGATCAGATGGTGTTTGGTATCCACCGCGCTCTGCACATTGTAGCCGACCAGGCCCGATCCCCGCCCGCTGGTCGCCATCGAGCGCGCATCGGGGTCAGTTAGCGAGATCTGCCGGTCCGGGGCGGCCAGCATTTCGACCTCAAGCTTTCCCAGGCGATCCATCTCCTCCTTGAGCTTGGCGATCTTGTCTTGCAGCCGCGCCGTCTTGGTCTCCCGCGCCAATGACGGCGCCTGCCGGTCGGCGCTGTCCAATTGATGCAGGTAGCGCTGAACGCTCTCCTCGATCTGCTCCATCCGCCGTTTCATCTTCGCCGCCGTAAAGTTGCGGTCGCGTGCATTCACCGCCTTGAACTTAGAGCCATCGATCGCCACGCTGGCATCGGCAAACAGATCAAGCTGGCGGCACACGGCGACGAACTGGACGCAGACCTTGCGCAGCGCCCGATCGTTGTCCTTGCGGAAGTCGGCGATTGTTTTGTGATCGGGCACCAGCCGCCCGCATAGCCACATCACCTCGACGTTGCGGCCCGCTTCGCGCTCCAGACGACGGCTCGACTGCACTCGGTTGAGGTAGCCGTAGATATAAAGCTTCAGCAACACGCCAGGATGATAGGCCGGCCGGCCGGTCGCCGCCGGCGCCACCCGATCAAAACCCAGACCGACCAGATCGAGCGTATCGACAAAGGCATCGACCACGCGCACTGCGTTGTCTTCGTCAACCCAATCTTCCAACCGTTCGGGAAACAGCGTCGCCTGGCTGCGATCAACACCCTCGATAAAACGCGTCATCAGACACTCCCGCTTAAAACGAGAGAATCATAACAGTGGATTCGTTTTCACACAGCCTGGACCCAAAGCGGACATCACGAGCCAGCAGCATGCCTCGCTAAACCGG
>JAOTYS010000464.1 GCA_029861795.1 Gammaproteobacteria bacterium
CAGACAACGATCTGCCACAAATCGCTTATACACAGTGCTACTGATTGTTGTCACCGTCGAAATCATATCTATTAAGAACAAAAAGTCTGCCAAGCATTGAATGACCGACCGATGGAAACTAACATCCATCGATCGCCGGTTGATCATGAAGAATACTGTAACCGATTCAAGAGGATAATATTGTGGACGTTACTATCTATCACAATCCGCGTTGCTCCAAATCCAGAGCAACCCTGAATCTCTTACGTGAACGCGGTATCGAGCCCAACATCGTGGAGTACCTCAAGACACCACCCACAGCAGCCGAGTTACAAGGCATACTGAAGATGCTCGGCGTTTCCCCACGGGACCTTATGCGCCAGGGGGAACAGGAATACCGAGAACACCATCTTGACAAACCCGAGCTCAGTAATGAGGCCCTTATCGCCGCCATGCATAAATATCCGATCTTGATCCAACGGCCAATTGTGCTGGCGAACGACAAGGCCGCGATTGGCCGCCCCCCGGTGAACGTCCTTTCTATCCTGTAAGCACCCCAGTGTCTGATATCTTAATCCTGTACTACAGCCGCTATGGCGCGGTGAAGCAAATGGCAAACTACATCGCAAGGGGGGTAGAGTCTGTACAGGGTATGCATTCGCGCCTGCGAACGGTACCCGCGATCTCCACTGTATCGGAGGCGGCTGAGGATTCGATTCCAGAATCCGGAGACCCTTACGCCAGCCTAGATGACTTTGAGCAATGTGCGGGGGTCGCCATGGGGAGCCCGACTCGGTTTGGAAACATGGCCGCGCCGCTAAAATATTTTCTGGATTCAACCAGCGCGCTGTGGTTATCAGGGGCGCTGTCAGGAAAACCTGCAGCTGTATTCACATCATCAGCAAGCATGCATGGTGGCCAAGAGAGCACACTACTATCCATGATGCTGCCGTTGCTGCACCACGGAATGCTAATGGTCGGCGTGCCCTATACTGAGTCGGCTCTGAACAGAACCACCTCTGGGGGTACACCATACGGCGCCAGTCACGTTGCCGGCCACCACAGTGACCTTGCGGTAAGTGAAGACGAGCGGGAACTGTGCTTTGCCTTGGGATCTAGGCTAGCGAAGGTGGCTGCAGCGGTGTCCGCCGTATCCAAGTCTTAACGACGACGCCATCCCTTTATTGGCGCTAAACGATCTACAAATCGATGCCACGGATAAAAGGGATGGTGATCCGGCGTTGTGCGTTCAATGACGCGCGATCTACCCGATCCAAAAGATCAAATATGCTGGTCGTGTCTCGCGGGTAACGCCTCAGAACATAACGCGCCACCTGCTCTGGCAATTCAAATCCACGATGGTTTGCGTGCAACCGCAGCGCGGCGAGCTTTGCCTGGTCGTCGAGCTCTGGCAGGCGAAACACTGGACCACTTGCCAACCTGGATGAGAGCTCAGGCATGATGAATCCCACCTCACCCGGTGGTCCATTGGCAGTCACCAGCACAACACCGCAATATTGGCGCACTTGCTCCAGCATGGCAAACAGACGCTGTTCCCAGGCACAGTCCTTCGACACGGCTTGCACATCATCAAGACAAACAAGATCCGAGCGTTCGATGTCCTCCAGCGCGTCCACAGTTAGTGTCCGATCGGCGAGACACAGATATACACTGACCTGACCGAGCCCAGCGGCAAGCCGACAGCCTGCGTGAAGCAGATGGGTCTTGCCGGTACCAGCGCTCCCCCAAAGGTATATGACCGAGTATGCGGGGACAGCGAAAGACTCGTTAGCTCCCGTTGCTTCGCGGTTGGTACGCTTTCGAATGGCGGCAACGATGCAATCGCGCGCCTCGGGTTGCTGCGCGTGGTAATTTTCGAAGCACGCACTGTCACGCAAACCCACCGGCAATGATAGCTGTTGGCTCATCCTGAGTCCGGAGTGTTATAGACAACGCTATTCTTATAATTCGTGCACAAGAAGCGCAACCAAACCATCACTACCGCCGCCACAGGCAGCGCCAAAAGAACACCAAAGAAACCAAACAGCTGGCCGCCTGCCAGCACTGCAAAGATGACTGCCACTGGATGCAGTCCTAACCGGCCACCGACCAGCCGAGGGGTCAAGATCATGCCTTCGACAAACTGACCAACTCCGAACACCAATGCGACCCACACCACCGGCATGAATTCTTGGAACTGCAAGACTGCTGCCACGCCAGCTACCAATATACCGACAATCAAGCCTAGATAGGGTACGAAACTCACCACCCCGGCCAGCAGTCCGATGGGCAAAGCTGTATCGAGACCGATGATCCAAAGACCAACACAGTAAATTATACCGAGCGAAAGCATTACTAGCATTTGACCACGCAAGAAACTCCCCAATACCTCGTCGATCTCACGGGCGAGTCGTCCAACCACGGTGCCAATATCGTCCCAATCGAGCAATAGGTAAAATGTCACAATAGGAATCAAAGTCAACGTTACCAGGGCGTTGAGTAAACCGAGGCCTGACGTAGTAATGTAACCAACGCCGCGGCCCAATCCGCCGCCGAGATTCTGCCAGTCATCGAGCACAGTCTGTTTGATCTCCCCAAGATCAAATACATCTGGCTCCAGGTCGAGTAACTCACTCAACCAAGGTAACAGCGCCACCTGAATCCAATCGATATATCCCGGCAGCTTGCCCAGAAATACCTTGATCTGCCGCTCTACCGATGGTGCTAATATCAGAAAGGCCGCCAACGCGGCCAGCGACAACGTCAAAAAGACGATTGTCACACTCAGCAGTCGTGGTATCCGATATCGCTCCAACCGATCTGCCAAGGGGTCGGCGATATAAGCAAGGATCGCCGAGATCAAAAACGGTGTCAGGATGGGTGACAGCAGATAGATGAGATAGGCAACGGCTATGACTAGCACTGCCACCACCAATGTGCGGTTACTCAAGTCTTCATTCCCCATAATGTTGGCTTGGCGCTAACAGGCGCTTTAGTCAACTTTTACCTCCGAGTCTACGGAGGATTGAGTCTGCCGCTTGATACCCCAAAGCCACAGATAGTGTGCCCCACTTAACACCGTGGTGATCAATACCACCACTACCAGCGCCTCAACAGCCCAGGGCATTACCACCCAACCCGCCTCCTGGGCAAGTATAACGATCACCAATGCGATCTGGGTACAGGTGTTCACTTTGCTTAATCGACTAGGTCCACCGCGGTGTACCGATACGTCCAATGTAACCAAAACAAGATAACCACCGACTATCAACAGATCGCGAAAACCCACAGCAAGCAACAGCCAAAAGGGGATATGACCGAGCACCGTCAACATCACATAAACACTAATCAACAGAATCTTGTCAGCCAGCGCATCCAGTATTGCCCCCAGCCGACTGACCAGGTTATATCGCTTAGCGATAAATCCATCGAGACCATCCGAGATACCCGCAAGAACAAAGATAAGTAATGCGATGTCATATTGCCGATCCCTAAGCAGAAGGATTAACACCGGCGCCGCGGCTATTCGCGAAATTGTCAACAGATTGGGAAACTGCGAGATCATTTCTGTTTACGTTCTTGTAAATTGCCTTCGCATACCGGCACTCTGGTTTGCGGGCACAACGCGGTCTCGATACGATATCATAACTTACCAATCTCTGATTAAATTGAACCCCCTGTGACGGTTTACGGTATCGGACTACTCTGCTCGGAAGTTTGCTAAAGGACCTCTACCTTGAAAAAGACCGCCGCATCATCACTAAGCTACCGACAAGCAGGGGTGGATATCGAGGCCGGAGAGGCGTTTGTAAGCGCCATCGCCCCCATCGCCAGAAGGACCCAGCGCGAAGGCTGTCTTAGCGGTCTCGG